>JAHLWE010000204.1 GCA_019058135.1 Promethearchaeota archaeon
AAATCTGATTGTTTCACAACTTTAAAAAATAATTATTATTGGCTGGCAAGATTTTATGATGATAAAATTGAACAAATAAAAAAAGGTATTGAATGGGAAAATCCTAATATTCCAAGTGAATGGATTTACTTGAAAGTTAGAAAACCAAGAAATTTTAATAGATATTTTGTTAAGTCACTTAAAGAAAAAGAGAAATCAGAAGCAAAAAGGGCAAGAAGTAGTCCCACTTATTTTAAAAAAATAATTGAGATTAAAGAAGAAATTAAGAATGCCTTTTTGCAAGTTATTGCTGGATGTTTCTCCGAAGTATATATTAATGGAGAATATCTTGGATACGTCATTTCTCGACAATCATTTAATTATAACATGCTAGAAAATAATATCCGAATATTAAATATTGGAAAATTTCTAAAGATAGGAAAAAATGTAATTGGAATAAAAAATGTTGATTATATCAAAGGCGTTGGTCCAATTAATGTATTCGGAGAGATCTTTTTAATAACTGGGGAAAAATTGCAAATTTATAGCGATTCAAGTTGGGTTGCTACACGAAAAAATTTAGAGAATTGGAATATAACAACTGATCTTGTCGTACCTTGGAAGTTGTGTGAAAGTTTTGGGCGTCCACCAAAAGCTAGTGGAGGCTTGTATTTTCCTGACTTTGAAAATGGATTACATTCAAAAGAAAGTGATTATCTAATGTTATTAGATTATGGAAGCAGTTTGATTCCAACGTGGTTGTTAAAATTAATTGTTAAAATTATTGACTACTATGATTTCATACAATAAGAACAGAAAAAAGGACATTAAATCAATATTGCAATAAAAAAAGAACAAAATTTTAGATTTAATCTAATAAAAATTCTTTAAAATCTTTTATTAAGCTTCTAAATCCCTCAAATAATATCTTTTCTGTATCAGTTAATCTTCCCATTATTTCAATTGATGGTGTACTAGTAGCTAACTTTTCAATTTTTGAGATTCTTTGATGCAGTAAAGATTCTAAATGTAATTGAAATTTAATTAATTCTTCTTTAGGATATATTCTATTCTCAATTTTATTTTTAATCAATCTTTTAAGTTCTTTAATCTCTATAAAGAAATTATTTTGTCTTTTTACTAATTTTGTATTATCTCGTTCATTTTCAGCAAATTGTTGAATTAAAGAACTATTAATCTCATTCTTTGACTGAATTTTAAAATAATTTCTTTCAAAAAAGGGCTTAATTTTCCAAAACGGTAGTTTATAAGTTCGTCCTCTTTTGAAAGGTCCAATATTTTCACTAAATAAATTAATTCGGTCACAATCTTTAATACATTCTACAACTATCATTTTATTTAAAAAAATAAATTTCAATCTCTCTAAATATAAGCTGATCTCTGTTTCTAATTTTAGCATTCTAATATACTAACTCAATAAGATTGTCAATTCTTAAGAAAAATTCACAAATAAATTATAACTTGCCGTATATTAAAAAAATAAGATTCATTACTTTTTAAAAATTAAATATTAAAATATCAATATAAAATACAATTTAATTAGTAAATTAATTAATTATTTTAAAATTTAAAGTGTCTAATATGGGGATGTTCGGAGATCTATTCAATTTATGGAATGAAATTTCCATTCTATTATTAATTTTTTACATTGGCACGAGTATTTTCGGATTTTTACTTATATACAAGCAGGTTTCTATTGTTAAAAAAGGAGAATTTTCAATTTTGGATCGGTTTGTGTGCGTTATTTACGGTTTAATCTTTGGATTAGCAACAATAACTATTATTGCAATGATTGTTATTTTTATTATTGAAACTCCTGAATTTTGGCAATCAGGAGTATCACCCCCAGAGATCCCACCTTATGTATTAATTCTTCCTATGATTGCAAGTCTCTTTTATATTTCAGGGTATCCCCTCTTTGATTTTATATTTATTGCATGGACTGAGAAAAAGAGTGAAGGTTTAACTCCTTTTCATGAATTTATTGGAAAAAAAATCATAAATCGATTTCCAAAACCCTATTCTCTCCTTGTTGCAGTTCTTTTATATTTTATAATTTTTTTATTTCCCCCTATTATGATATGGTTAATCACAAATGTTCCTGTTGTTATTATTTGGATGTCATGGATGTTAATTTATCCCCTAATGATTTTAACATTCTACGGTGCAAAAGGGTATGTTGCCGGAATAAGTAATGTATATTATCATCTGCCTGAGTTAAATAGATATTTCTTTCTAGGATTTGAAAATGGTAAGCGTTCTATGGAAGAATTTGGCAGAGATCCAGCCCCAAGAATTATTCTGGGAGTTATGTTATTTGTATTTGTTTGGACATGGATCTCATTAATACAAACTGTAAATTACTACTTTTCGGGTTTAATGGTAATATCAACCATGTCCTATGCTTGGATGGTCATTATAGTATTGATCTTTGGGATCATTGGTTATTTTACCAGATTTTGGGGTCGAAAAATTAAATACAGAGGAATTGATGTGTATTTTGCAGGTTATTTAATTGCAGCCGTTGGTTTGAATGTTTTAATTAATTTTTTAATAGTAAACGCTAATAGATTAGAAAAAATCTTTAATTCTTGGATATTTACGCAACCAATAAATACTAGGTTTATAGAATTTGTTCCAGCAGCAATTATTGAAGAATCTATTCTGCTATTTTTTATTTTATTCTATATAATAAATTTAAAAAATGAATTTACTCAAAATCTTAGATATTCAATGATAACAAAATCAGGGCAAACTTTTGATCCTATCCCTTTATTCAATTTTATTAAAAATTCAGATAAAAGAATACGGGATCATGCAGAGGAAACAATAAAATTAATGTTTGAAAGAATACCTCGGAAGGGAGATATCGACCTTACAAGTAATAAATATAAAAATGCATTATTTGATGGTATATGTGATCCTAATTCTAATTCTAAAAGAATTTCAACTGAAATATTGGTTCAACTAGAAAATGATGCTCCAGATACAATACTTTCATGGATAATTGAAGGATTAAATAGCCCAAATTATGATAAGAAAATTCCTATCTTAGAAACATTAATTAAAGCAAATGAAAAATTAATAAGTCAGATTCCAATCAATGTTCTTTTACCATTAATCAAAGATGCCGAATGGCATATAAAATATTATGCAATTATGGTTTTATCAAGAATTCCTAGCAAAAGTTTAAATTATATCGCATTAACAGAGTTTGAACATTTATTACAAGATTCTGACTATAAGGTTCAAGAAGAAACGCTTAAATTTCTAATAAAATCCCCTAAAAAATTTCCTTTAGCCTTAGTTATTGAAAAATTGAAGCATCCAAATAAGAATGTAAGAGCTACAGCTGCATTTTCTCTCCAAGGAATTAGTATTGAAGATTTAGATTCAAGTACAGTTAATGAATTAATATCCCTAATGAATGACCCAAATAAAGAGGTTAGGACCGAAATTTTTACTACAATAGCTAAAATTGGGAATTTTAAAAAATATTTTATTCCAATAAAACCTTTCTTAGATGGACTCTTAGATCCTAATGAAGCAGTTAGGAATTCTGCAATAAAAGCATTAGAAAAATATCATAATGAAGTTCCAACCGCTCTTAATTTGGATTATTTGTTAAGTAAGATGTCTTCATCAATATTAGAAATTCAATATAGCATTCTTAGATTATTAGGAAAAATCTGGGAGACAAATCCTGAGAAAATCACAGATATTTTATTAAAATATATTAAATCAAATAATGAAAAGATAAAAAATAGCATTTCCAATATGATTATCAATATTGGAAAACAAAATCCTGAGATGGTTTTTAATAAATTGATTTTAATCCCTGATTCAACAAAATTTATTACAAAAGGCATAATAACCAAAACCATAATCAATATCGTTAAAGAAAATCCTAAACTTTTTATCCCAAAATTATTTGTAAATTTGAATTCAGATCAAGAACATATTAAACTAACTTCAATTAATTCATTATCTGAATTAACAGAAGATTATATTGAATTAATAAACATTAATCCCTTTATAAATATTTTAAAAACTGAGGGAAATAAGCAATTAAAAACAGAAGCATCTAAGATTATTTCAATTATTGCTATTAAAATGCCCAATTACGTTAAACCTATAATTTCTCTTCTTTTAAACACCATTATTGCACAAGAAAAATCAGTAAAAATAACTTTATCTAAATCACTTGTAGATATTGCTAAAAATTCCCCCGAGATAATACCTATTGACCCAATCATCAATTTATTAAAAGATAAGGAAACATTTGTGCGGGAATCAGCAGCTAATGTTTTATTTTACATTGGGCATAAAGTTCCCGATAAAGAGTCCAATGCACTAATAGATTCAATATC
>JAHLWE010000205.1 GCA_019058135.1 Promethearchaeota archaeon
AAAATATTTAGAGTTTCTCAAAAAAGAATTAAATAGCGAAGAAAAAATTATCGTTGAGAAAACAATCCAAATAATTTGCGATCATATTGAAACCTTCAGTAAGGAAAAAAGAGAATAAAAAAAAAGTAAATTAAAGAATTTGTATTTCTTGGATTTTATCTCCTTTGACGATTGAATTTACAACTGCTAGATCTGCATCAGATATAACCTCTCCAAAAATTGTGTGTTTATTTGTTAGCCAATCAGTAACTACATGAGTAATGAAAAATTGTGAACCATTCGTGTTTGGACCTGCATTTGCCATGGCTATTGAACCAGGTTTATCAAATACTCTGCCACTTTGAAATTCATCCTTGAATGGATAAGAGACCATTTGTCCTTGATATTCAAATGCACTAATTCCTACGTTTTTAGGACCGCCAGTTCCCGTTCCCAATGGGCAACCACCTTGAACCATGAAATTTTTAATAACTCGATGAAATGTAAGCCCGTTATGCAACCCCTTTCTTATTAGGTATAAAAAAGATGCGACGGTTAAAGGTGCATCGTCAAAAAGTCGTAAGTTAATATCTCCTTTGTTTGTTTTAATCACTACATTAGTCATATTAAATAAGAAATAATTGACATATATAAAAGGATTTAATTATTTCGTTATACTATACACAAAAAGCGAATAATTAATATAAAATTTTAATTAGCTAAATGATAACATAGATTTATCTATACAAATCGATGAGTAATGGCAGAAAGTGATTTAGGTTATTTTTTTAATCCTGATAGTATAGCAGTTATAGGAGCAAGCGCAAATGAAGCTAAAATTGGAAATAGTGTAGTAAAAAATATAAAAAATTCAGGATATAAAGGAAAAGTATATCCAATTAATCCATCAGCCAGTGAAATTCTTGGATATAAATGTTATAAAAGCGTATTAGATGTAAAGCAAGATATTGACATTGGCGTTATTGTTATTCCTGCAAAGTATGTTGTTGATGTAGTAAAAGAATGTGCACAAAAAAAAATTAAAGGATTAATTGTAATTACTGCAGGATTTAAAGAAGTTGGTGGAGATGGGGTTGAGAGAGAGTTAGAATTGGCTAAAATATGTAGAGAAAATAATATTCGTGTCTTAGGTCCTAATTGTTTGGGCTTTATGGGTCTTAATTATAATGCAACCTTTGCAGCTGATCAACCTAAAAAAGGAAACATAGCAATCATATCACAATCAGGTGCAATGCTTACAGGGATGTTAGATTATTCGATGGGTCGTACTTTTGGCTTTTCTTGTTGCATCTCCTTGGGTAATAAAGCAGATTTAACACTTGTCGATTTTTTAAAATATTTAGCTGATGATGATAATACAAAAGTCATTCTAGCTTATTTAGAAAATGTAATTGATGGAGATCGTTTTTTAGAGGTTGTATCTGAAATTACAAGAAAGAAACCGGTTGTAATTCTTAAATCTGGTATATCTGAACAAGGTGCAAAAGCAGCATCAAGTCATACAGGGGCTTTAGCAGGTTCTGATAGGGCATATGATTTATCATTTGAAAAGACAGGTGTAATTAGAGCAAAAACTATTGAAGATTTATTCGATTTCGGAGAAATTTTTGCATTTCAACCTTTACCAAAAAAAAATTCTTTTGTTATAATAAGTAATGCTGGAGGACCTGGAATTGTAGCAGCTGATGCTTTTTCGCGGGAAGGTTTAAAGTTTGCAAAATTTTCAGAAGATATACTTCATAAATTGAGAGAAAATTTACCAGCAGAAGCAAGTATATTTAATCCTGTTGATATAGTAGGAGATGCCACGCCAGAAAGATATAGATTTGCACTTAATACTATTTTTAGATTAGACTCCAATTTTGATAAAGATTCTATTAGTGAGTCCACTAAAGGAGATATGCCAGATCAAGGGGTTCCTAATGGATGCTGCCTTATTCTTGCACCTCAAGCGCTAACAAGACCAACTGATGTTGCAAGTTTGGTTCTTGAAACATCAAAAAAAATTCCTGATATACCAATGGTTTGTTCATTTATTGGTGGAAAAAATATTGCGGAAGGACAAAAATTATTAAATGACAATCATATACCATGTTATTATTTTCCAAGCCGAGCTGCTCAAACTTTAAAAGTGTTGGTAAAGTATTGTGAAAATAAGAAAAGACAATCCTTAAAAAGTATTAATATTAAGAAGTTTAATATAAATAAGAATAGAGTTAATGAGATTTTTGAAGAAGTACGTAAAGATAATCGCTCAGTATTATTGAGCTATGAAACTAATGAAATATTTCAAATTTATGGAATTCCATCGCCAAGATCAAAATTAGTCCGCTCTCCAATCCAAGCTTTTGAAACAAGTAATGAGATAGGTTTTCCCTTAGTAGCGAAAGTTGTAAGCCCTCAGATTTTACATAAAACTGATATGGGAGGTGTTTTACTGAATATTATTGACCAAAAACAAGCAAGAGAAGCTTATACTCAAATTATGACAAAAGTAAAAAAATTTGGACCTCGAAATGCGAAGATTTATGGTATAGAAATTCAAGAAATGATCGATTTTAAAGCCCAACCAAAAGTAAATGAATTAATTTTGGGGATGAGTAGAGATCCTACTTTCGGACCGATGATCATGATTGGGAGCGGGGGTATTTATGCTAACTTCATTAAAGATGTTGCATTCTCATTAACATATAAATTTACAAGAGAAGATGCAGCTAATTTATTATCTCAGACTAAAATCTTTGCTTTACTCCAAGGAGTTCGTGGTGAACCTCCATCAGATATCGATGCAGTTATTGATATACTTCTTAAACTCTCTCAATTGGTAAATGATTTTCCTGAAATAGTAGAATTGGATATAAATCCTCTATTATCCTTTGTTAAAGGATGTTCCGCTGTTGATATTAAAATTACAATTAAATCCTAAATTAATAAACAGAAAAAAAA
>JAHLWE010000206.1 GCA_019058135.1 Promethearchaeota archaeon
ATTCGCATTAACTAGAATAGGTAAAAACATCACAACTAATCCACTAAAAATCAATGCTCCAAGAATCCACGGTTTTCTTCTTCCTAGTTTTTTAATACCATACTTATCACTTAAAGCACCAAAAATTATTTTAATTATGAACGGGATCATAATTATTGATCCTAAGAAGGCAATAGTAGAAGCTTCTACCGAACCTAGTATTTCAAGTAAATAAATTGGTATAATAACCATAAACATACTTTGGGTTATTCCTTGTATTAAATAAAGTAGCGAGAAAATTAGAATATAAATATTTTTAAATTGGTATTCCTTTTCTTCCAAAATATCCACCCAGATATATTAAATAAATCTTTTTAATAATTATTTAAATCTCATTTTTAGTTGATTAATAAGTATTTAGGTTACTTATATATTATAGCATGTAGAAAAAATTTTTTTGGTTAAAAATTGTATTATTTTTAATATTATCCCTCCACCTTTATATACTTTTCAAAATTGCAGAGATTTTTGATATTAGTTATATTATTGGAATTTCTTAAGGTTGTTCTCCCTGCAGGTGCGTATTTTGGAATAACAGGGTTTCTATGGTGGAGTAAATTAAATAATGAGGATAAGGAAGAATTAAAATCTAAATGGAAGAAAGAAGAAGAAAAGGAAAAAAAGTATCGTCGTAATGTAGGTGGTGGATGGGGTGGTTTGGTATTCTTTCTATCATTAATTATAATATTCATTGATGGAAACTGGGATACTGCTATTGCATCTCTACCATTTAGCTATTACGTATTTGTATGCTTTTGGGTTGCATTTTGGGCTGCAATTGTTTTCGGGATTCCGTTCTTGATAGTTATCTATTGGTTATCGCGAAAAATTGATTAACAAATTCTAATTTTCTTTTTTTTATTTATTTAGTTGAATATGATTTATAAATTAGAAATAATTGAATTAATACATGGATATTCCAGAAAAATGCCCTGGAAAAGAAGATAAAAGTTATATGATAATAAATCTCATTCGACTTGCTATATCTTGCGTGATTTTATTTTTTCTTCACTGGGGTTTTACAATTGGATTTTTAATTTATTGGATAGTGGTTATTTTGATATCTTTTAACAGATATTTATGTAATCGATGCATTTACAGATTAGGTAAGGAAGTTGAATCAATACAAGAATATAATGAAAAATATGGTGCTGAATTTAAACATCGGTTAATGGTTTCCTTTCCATTTTTATTAATTGATTGGTTTTTCGCGATTGGTATTGGAATATTCATTATTATAATCGATATTTCATTAATTCTAATCATTTTGCCCTTGATAATAATTCAATTCATATTGACAATGTATAACCTAATTTCAACACCAAAAAAACACTGCCCTAAATGTTTATTCCAGGAATACTGCCCAGTATCGAAAAAATAACATAATAGGAATTCTTATATTAATATAGAAATTATAAATTTATCTCAATTAATTCAAAAAGAGAATCTTCATTTACTGTCTTTTTTTCTATCAATTTTTTTAGTTTATTATTTCTTATAAACTGAAAACCACTTTCTTGAGCTTTTATTATTGCAAATATTAACCGTTTTATTGTAGGTAAACTAATAGCATCATTACACTTCTCTCTTAACATTTTTCTTATGTCTGTCATCGTATAAAGCGTGTTTAATTCTAATTTATGAAATATATCAACCATTCTTTCAATCCAATTTCTCTTAACTTTGTTCTCTTCTGGCATAATAAAAAGAAGTTTTTAATTATTCTTTATAAAAATATATAGAATAAATACTATAAAAAAGTTACTAAACAAGATCTCTTCTTTAGTTAATAAGACTTTTTCTCTAGCTGAGGTGATTTTTTCTAGGGTATAGTAAAGTTTAAATATAAGTTCGTCCACTAAACTTAATGACTATTAACTTTTAATACTACAAAAAAATATTAAAAAAAATAAGATTATTATAATGGAACAGGAAAAACCAATATTAAAACCTCTAAAACCTCCAATCAAACCTATAGCTGTTAAAGAACCGGCTAAAGTTAAGAAAATAAAAGAGAAGAAAATAAAGATGACGTTAGAAAAAAATATTAAAAGTCTTGTTCATTTTATGGCATTTCCAGGACCTCGATTAGGTAGGAACACAATGTATGGTGAAGCTCCTGAAAAGTATATGCTAGATTCCATAAATTGGATAGGAAAGCACGGCTTTTTTAAAGGAATTGAGATCACCCTTATAAAAGATCACGAGATCCGACAAAAAGTTATTAATTTATTAAAGAAATATAAGTTTTACATTACATTTTGCGCTCAACCAATTCAACTAATTAATGAAGATAATTTAATTGCAGAAACAGATATCAGTTCAATTGATGAGTTAGAAAGAACTAACGCTGTTAATCGTCTTAAAAGTTATTTAATTGAGGCTTATGAATTTGGAGCAAGTAATTTTTGTTTTTTAAGCGGTAAGGATCCGGGGACTGAGAATGGATTACGTTTAAGACGACAGGCAACACAATCTTTAATTCGTTCAATTCATGAAATTTGTGTTTATAATAAAAGTATTGCTAAAAAATCAAATAAAAAGCCTATGAAAATTACATTGGAAACCTTTGACAGGCTTTCAGATAAAAATTGTAAAAATCAATTGATTGGGCCTTCTGATGAAGCAAGGGAGCTTGCTGAAATAGTTAGAAACAATTATGGTCATAATATTTTCGGTATCTTATATGATTTAAGTCATATGTTTTTATTAAGGAATGGATTTGATCATGAAGAAGTAAATGTATTGCGTTCGCTTGCTCCATATTTAAATTTTATTCATATTGCAAATACAATTATTGATAAAGAGCATCCTCAATATGGCGACACTCATGTGGGGATGGACCATCCAGATGGAGCTTTGACTTCCGAAATACTAGCAAATTTTGTAAAAACATTAAATGAGATTAATTATCAAAATCCAATTGGTTTTGAGTTTATACCACAAGGAAGACAATTAAGTGAATCTGTCGTTAATATTGCAGTTGCATCGTATAAGGAAGCAGCTGAACAGATTGATGTGAATTATGCTTTAGGGCCATATAGATTTAAGACACGTAGATTTCTTCCTGAAAAGATTTTCTATATGATTACAGATTATAGACTAAACAGATATGGGATAATTCGAGAAGAAATGAAAAATCGGCAGAGAAGAGAAAGACCTTGGGGAGAAAATTTGATCATTATAGCTGCAGATCATCCAGCGAGAAGAGTTACTCGAGTGGGAGAAAATGATTTAGCGATGGGAGATAGACAACAGTATTTAGGTAGAATTCTAAGAGTTCTGATTCATGATCGAGTTGATGGTGTAATGACTACCCCAGATATTATGGATGATTTATTTTTGATTAATTACTTCTATAAAGAAAATGGTGGGGAATCATTTTTGGATAATAAAATATTGTTGGGAGGCACTAATCGAGGTGGATAGGCCGGGTCTTCTTACGAAATGGAGGATTTATTAACAGCCTACACAGTGGAAGATATTATAAAATGTCATTA
>JAHLWE010000207.1 GCA_019058135.1 Promethearchaeota archaeon
CAATTTAGCAGAACTTGTTCCTGGAGTGGATGTAGTTCAAGTTATGAAGGGTGTCGGTCTTGACTACAGGATTTGTGAAAAATTTCTTGGAGCGGGAGTTGGATTCGGAGGTTCTTGTCTTCCAAAAGATATTAATGCAATTAAAGCATTTGCACAATCTAAAGGATATAATCCACGATTATTAAATGCAGTACTTGCTATTAACGATGACCAAGCAATTCATATTGTGGATCTTGCAGAAAACACCTTAAATGATCTTTCAAATAAGAAAATTGCATTGTTAGGGCTTGCTTTTAAGCCTGGTACTGATGATATGCGACAAGCTCCAAGTATAAGAATTATTAATGAATTAAAAAGAAGAAATGCTTCTAATATTATTGGATATGATCCAAAAGCAAAAGAATCAGCAAGAGAAGTATTGGGAAATAAAATTCAATATGCCAATAATATTGAGGAATTATTAAAAGATGCTGATTGTGCAATAATTACAACAGAATGGGATGAATTTAAAATACTGAAACCTAGCAAGTTCATAAGATTAATGAAAAATCCATTTGTTATTGACGGAAGAAGAATTTTTTCTTTTGAAGAATTTGATAAAGAATTAACTTTTAGAGCTATTGGAAGAGTAGCACTTAAATAAAAAAGATGATGAGGTAACTCATGCAAATATTTGAAGTTATTGAACTTAAAGAACCACCGTATATGGAAACAAAAGAACTATTTGCAGATATATCTAAAGAAGAAACCGTTAAAGATCTAATTGATAATCAGAAAGTATTAATTTTAATTGATCATAATGAAAAAAGAATTTGGACTTACTATGGACCAAAAACTTCCTTAAAACTACAGATGTTTGGGGGAATTTTAGCAAGAAAATTTAGAGCCCAACTTAGATTATTTTATAGAATTTCTAATATGAATGAATATTCTTATGATGATAAATCAATTCAGAAAATATTTGAACAACAAGTTGGACCTGGTAGGGCTCGAGTTATTACACGAGAAGATTATAATAGTTATACTATACCAGGAGAAAAAGCTACAAAATTTACAGATTTGTGTGTGCATACCGGTATTAATAAAAAAGATGCAATTGAATTGCTTAAATCCATCCCTCAACCAGAAGATTTCCATCCTAAAATTATTCTTATAGGAGGGGATTTCTATTCATATGAATCTGAACTAAATTCATATATAACTAAAATCGATGAAATAAAAACAATAAAAAAATTAGGCCAAATTCCTAATGGCTTCTATTTTGATAATACATACCAGTATTCTATAAGATTAATAATAAAAGATGGTAAAGTTCAGGCAGTAGAATATTATATTCCAGAAGATTTAAAAGTCAAGGGCGAACAAATAAAAATTCCAATTTTTATGGAAGAAAAATTCCATCAACCTGGAGAAATGAATTCTATTTTTAATTCAATGAAAATTCCTGAAAAGTTAATCGAGGAGCCAATAAAAGAACAACTAAATGTTAATAAAGTTGATAAAGATAAAATTGATTTAGAATAAGTTAAAAAAAATATCCCTTTCAAATTTACCTTAAACTAATACTCTCATATTACTTAAGTTTTAATAAATTGATAATCTCTTTTTACATAGTGGATAATATTTAGAATAATTAAAAAAAAAATTGATTTATATGCCTGCTAAAGATGAATTTTTGATAGGTGAAGCGCTCCTTGGTGAGAAAGAAAACCTAGCTCACATTGACTTAATGATTGGATCTAAGAACGGACCAGTTGGACAAGCTTTTGCAAATGCTATGACCCAACCTAGTGCAGGTCACGGCGCTTTATTAGCCGTAATTCGACCTAATTTAACACCTAAACCCCAAACCTTAATAATTCCGAAAGTTACTATTGGAAACCTAGAGGATGCAAGTAAAATTTTTGGACCGGCACAGGCAGCAATCGCCAAAGCAGTAGCAGATTCTTTAGAAGAAGGAGTGATTCCAATCAATAAAGCCGACGATTGGGTGATTGTAGTTAGCTGTTTTATTCACCCAGGAGCTTCAGATTATAGACGAATTTACCAATATAATTATGGTGCAACGAAGTTAGCAATCAAAAGAGCACTTGAGAAATATCCTACAATTAAGAAAATATTTTATGATAAAGATAGAGCAATACACCCAATCTCTGGAATTAAGATGCCACGTTTATGGAGGCCACCTTATATTCAGGTAGCATTGGATCATCCCTCAATAGACCATCAAATGAAAGTTGTTTCCCAATTACCAAGAAGTGATAGAATAATTATTGAAGCCGGAACTCCCTTGATAAAAAAATATGGAATGGATGCAGTTGTAAAACTAAGAGAAAAATTACCTGATGTATTTTTAGTCGCTGATTTAAAAACTTTAGACGTCGGAAAACTAGAAGTGGATTTTGCTTTTGATGCCACCGCAGATGCTGTGGTTGCTTCAGGTCTTGCATCTCCGGTTATGCTTGATAAATTCTTATTTGAAGCGCACAGAGTAGGTATCTATGCGTATGTAGATATGATGGAAGTTGATGATCCCATTGTAAAATTATCACAACTAAAAGAAATTCCCGATGTAGTAATATTACATAGAGGAATTGATACCGAAAGTGTCGAAACTAACGATATTCAACGTCAAAAGTGGGCATGGGTTCCAAAAATTAAAGAATTTTATAAAGATAAAAAACTTGTTTCTGGGAGAGATAGAGTACTTGTAGCTGTTGCAGGAGGGATAGAACCCGAGACTGCTAAATATGCAATTAAAATGGGAGCAGATATATTAATTATTGGAAGATATATTGCCTCAAGTAAGGATGTTGAACGATCTATGAGAAACCTCATAAATGCCTTGCCCGGATATAGTGAAATAGACCTTAAAAGAATCCACACGGATGATGACGAGGCAAATAAATAAATTATTATTAGCCTCTTTAATTTTCGATTTAATCTACTTTAAGTTCCCTGTTATTTTTCCAAATACTTTACCAATAATCTCAGGTGTCATTACTGGTATAAAGTATGAATTGTTTGGGATTTCCACTTTTTCGATTATTCGTCCCTTTGAAAGTATCTCATTAAAACGCATAGGATTTGATATGTTGAACAACATATCTTCCCATTTTAACCATAATAATGCAGGAATTTCTGATGATGGGTAAGGATCTCCTAAAAGACTCGGAAAATAAACATATACTCTCCCCAAAAGAGACCAATTTTCTGAATCCTCCCCCGGTTTTTCTGAAAATTTTGTATAATAAATTGCAAATGGTTTAATTGATTGATTAAATTCAATTACTTGTTTATTTAATTGAAAATCTATTAAATAAGTGACTTTTGATGAATGAATACGAACATCTATGCCTAACTCTTCATAAGATTCCCTTTTTCCAGCCTCTATGGCACTTTCTCCCTCTTCCAATTTACCACCTACACATGAATATGAAATTAATTCGCTGTTATCTTGGTGTTTCCAATAATTTGGTTTAGATATTGCAAAAAGACTGAAACTCTTATCAAAAATTAAAAATGCTGTGCCCTCCGAATCAACCTCTAAATCCATATTACTTTTATGATGATTCTTCATATTTCTTAATAATAAAATAATAGATTTGCAGTATAAAATTTTTAAGACTATATCATTTTATTCTATCAGCAAACTAAAACAAAAAAAAATAGTATAAAAATAAAAAGTGATTATTAGTGGTTTTTGAAACAAATATAACTAAAATGTTAGGGATTAAGCATCCTATAGTAGCTGCACCTATGGGTCCGTTTTATACAACCAAATTAGCAGTTGCAGTTTCTGAAGCTGGTGGGCTTGGTGTTATTAGTCATACTAATATGTACGGTAAAGATAGTTTTAAACAAATGAAAGAGGACATGACATATATTGTCGAACATACCGATAAACCTTTCGGATTTAATATTAGAACTGGAAGAATGCAACTTGATGCCCAAAATCTTTGTAGAAATGTTCCAAAATTTATTATGAACAACCCAAAAATAAAAGAACAATGTGTTTATGTGATTACAAGTGCTGGTTCTTCAAAACTGATATATACAAAACCTTTCCAAAGATTAAGAGAAAGCGGTTCAAATATAAAACATTTCCATGTAGCGCCAGCTCTATGGCTTGCTGATAAGTGTGTTGCTACAGGGGTTGATGGCATGGTTATCACAGGAGGAGAAGGTGGTGGTCATCAATCCTATGAGAAAGTAAGCTCACTAGTTCTTTTACAACAAGTTCGACAAAAACATCCTGATATGCCAATAATTGCGTGTGGAGGTTTTGCAACCGGTGAAGGTCTTGCCGCCGCTTTATCTATGGGTGCTGGTGCAATCGCGATGGGCTCTAGATTTATAGCCTCAAAAGAAAGTGAATTTCACCCAGATTACAAGGATATTGTTCCACCAGCAAGAGCTCAAGATACTGTTTTAGTAACTGGTTTTCTAGGACCGATTAGATTATGGAAAAATAAATATGCCGCACACCATGGTCTTGTTGCAAGTAAAGAAGAAAAAATGGCTGAGGAACAGGGTTTATCATTACAACAGGTTTTAGAAGAAGGAAAATATTATGAAATGATATATGATGGAAACATGGATGATGGTGCCGTGCTTTTAGGTCAAAGTATAGGAATTATGAAAAGCATTAGGAGCGTATCGGAAATAATTAATACTATAGTTTCAGACGCTGAAAAATGCCTAAAACATGCTAATACATTAATCAATTAACTTTTAAAACACAAATTTAAAAAAAACAATATTTACTTATTGTTTTATTTTCCTCTTTTCATATGTTTCTAATTCTAAATAAATCTACCATATCAAATTAAAGTAGATATTACGTTATTATTATTCTTACAAATATTGAACTGATATTTAAAATAGAATAAAAATGGTGTAAAAATATTATTTCAATAATACTTAAATATTTTAAAATTTATATTTTGGCGCGCCTGGTATTTTTACTCGACAAGTTTAATAATGAATTTACTGATATTTTAATTGCAAAATTTTTTTTTTTACATTCGATTTAATTAAAAATTAATAAACTCCAAATAAAAGAGAAATTTCAAATATAATGTAAAAGAATAGAAGTGAGGTAAAACAAATGGAGGAAATGATTGGTGAATGGGTAATATTAAAGGATGAAGAGATTATTGAACATAATAGAGATGTAAAGATTATACTTGAACTCGCAGAGAAATATAAAGATGAAAAAATAATCATTTCAAAAATTCCATCTTCCGAATATTGTTATTATTAAATATGGATTGCCCATGAAGAAACATTTTTTTATTTTTAAATATCATATTAATCCTAAATTAAAATAAATAATTAAGAGTAAAAAATACCAAAAAAAGAGATTCCAGATAAAATTCAATTATATCCTTGTGTGCCAATTAGATTTTATTCAAAATATAAAGAAACTACAACGCTTGATGGATTATTAGATTCTGGCTCAGATGATATACTTATTCCAATAGGAATAACCGAATATCTCAAATTAACTCTAGGAGAAAAACTTAAAAGTGATAGTGCTGGAGGAAAAATTGAAACTTATAAAATAAAAATAGGTGTAATATTGGGACAAGGTGACAGAGATGTCGATTTTGAAATTGTGGATGCTAAAGCCACGGAAAAAGATATACCTATACTAATTGGCAGATATCCTATTTTTGAAGAATATCAAGTAGTTTTTAAAGAATATAAAAAAAGAGTTAAATTAATCCCTAAAGAAGAAGTCTTAAAAAAGAATGATATAAAGAAAACTAAATCGCTGAAAAAGAAATAAAAAAATAGTTAAGAAAATATTTTCGATTTTGAATGTGGTAAATTCATTAACTCTGATATGTCATATATTTTAAGAACCAAAAATTAAATTCTTTGCAGTGCTCTATAATTCTACTTAAAAAAATGACCATTTAAACTTATAGACTCTTAAAAATCTCTATAATGTAATGCTACCCTGGAGAAATTAAAAAAAAATTAAGTTTATAACTAAAAAGAGTATGATAGTTTTTAATTAGTAAATAACTTATTTAAATTCATCATCCTACGACAAATTTCGTGATTTAATTCGTTTATTTAGAACTTTCTTTAATTTTCCTCGTTTTTTAGCAGGTTCTATCATTTTCTCTTAATAGATTTCATCTTTCTTCAAATTAATACAATTTCACCAACCTAAAAGTTTAAATCTTCAAAAAATAAACATATTTTATGGAGAAAATTTATCAAGATGGGATAGAATTAGAAATTCGGGAGCATACAGACGGAGATTTTTTTCCTGAGAAGTGTCCTATTTGTGAAGGCGAAGAGATCAGGCGTCATAC
>JAHLWE010000208.1 GCA_019058135.1 Promethearchaeota archaeon
ACCTATGACTGATACATGGGTGGAACCTCATAGAATACCACCGCGTGGAGATATTCATTTTGAAGAATATTTCATAAAATATAAAACGAATATTCCAGTTAAAGATGTAATTTTTAATGGAATAAAAAAAGCCGAACCAGTAAAAGGTGTGTTAAAGAAAATTGAAAATGCTAAGAAAATTATTATTTGTCCATCAAATCCAATTGTATCAATTAAACCTATTTTAGAGGTAAAGGGGATAAGAGATACCTTAAAGAGAGTGAAAAATAAGGTAATTGGAGTTAGTCCTTTAATAAAAGGTGCTCCAGTGAAAGGTCCTACAGATAAATTAATGAAAGCATTAAATCTTGAAGTATCTTCTTTTGGAATAGCAAAATATTATGCAGATTTTTTAGGACAGTTTATCATTGACATAAGAGATGAAAAATTTACTTCAAAAATTGAAAACCTTGGAATTAAAACCTATTTATATGATATTTTAATGATAAATTTACAAAAAAAAGTAGCATTAGCAAAATTCATTCTAAATTTAGACATATGAAAAGTTATTATGTGATTGAAACCTCTCCCTCTTCTTCGACGATTTCACTCTTTTCCTGCTCTGTAGAGACTAGATAATCTCCAACAGTAGCTTCAATTTCTTTTATTTCTCTTTCTTCCTTTAATTGACTAATAAGGGCTCGTTTTTTAACATAAGATATTATTTGAGCACTTAGAGGGAAAAGTAATATAATTGGCAACATTACAACAAGTATTATTTCCGGTGAGAACATTGCAACACTTTGTGATATTGCCTCCGGTAAATTCAAAACTGAAATAATTATCCAAGAAGTATGGAGAATAATAAAACCAATAAAGATTAATGCAATTACCCTAATAAAAAAACTGGTGAGAGTTGAAACGATGAGTTTAGAAGGTCTTGGTGCGGAACTTGTAGCTGTGAGTGTATCTCGTGCTTCTGAATCTTCTATAAACAATCTCTCTATATAACTCCCTAATCGCCTTGTATCGTGAGCAGCAGAAATCAGTTTCTTTTCCTCTTCTTCTAATTTCTTTTTTAATATCATCTCCTTAATATACGAGAATTTTTGTTCCTTTTTTCCTAAGAACTTAGAAATTTTTGCCTCCTTTTCAATTCCCAATTCTTCCTTTTTCTTTTTACTTTCTTCTTTAATTTGTTCAATATTTGTTGTAATCTCCAAGGCTTCTTTTTTTAATACTTTTAATTGAGATTCTAACCTTTCAGATCTTTCTAAAGAAGGCATTGATATTAAATTGATATAATTTATTTGAAAGGATAGATCTAGATAAATATAAAGTGCAAGTGCCAATTGAAAAATAGAACTTAAAATAAAAGATATAAAGTCATTAACAGGTCTCTCAAGAATAGATGAAAAGAGAGGATTTGGAAGATCATCCAAATATTCTATACTAATATTAAATAAATTAAACGCATTTCTTAATCCTTCAAAGAACAGTGGGATTATAATCATTCCTACAAGGCAACCAACTACCCAAAAATTATATTTTGGATTTGTTTGAAGTGTAGATCTGATAAAATTAATAATTAAAAGTAAAAATAAGATTTGGAATGATACATTATAAATATCATCCGTTATTAATTCAATTTGATTCAATAAACGGCTTGGAATCTGGCCTAAGGATTCTAATGGTCCTTCTGGAAATGCAAACCATGAGTTTAAAAGACCTTTAAATAAATTATCAAGAAAATTACGCATAAAAGAGGGATCGAAATAGCTGTGCCATAAAAACAAGAAAATTATCATCATAGATAATCCTATTGCGACT
This sequence comes from Promethearchaeota archaeon, assembly GCA_019058135.1. Lineage (GTDB taxonomy): Archaea > Asgardarchaeota > Lokiarchaeia > Sigyniarchaeales > SOKP01 > 6H3-1. The sequence continues at coordinate 1,810 of JAHLWE010000208.1, forward strand.
AAATAGAGCAATCCAAAAATCAAATAGCTAATAATATTTTTTAAAGAAGTTATTACATTTATTACTGCAGCAAAGTCAATTAAACTCTGATCAAAAATCGTATTAAAAATTGCTAAAATCCAAAAAAATACTAATATATTTGCAACTTTTAATGTTGTTAGATACCATCTTACCATTTTTATCACTTTTTTGTTATTTAAATTTACCCAATTTCAATATGCTTTTCCCTTCTTTTTGGCTTCTAAGTATTGGGCTAAGATCTGAGACATCATATCATCTGGGCCCACGCTAATAATTGGTACCCCAAATGTTCTAGCACTATGTCTTATTTTTAGAACTTGTTCCATCATTTCTTCTGATATTGCTTCAGCTAGCGCTTTATCACTTGGAGATAAATCAACCTCGTGAATTTCAAACCAAGGACTGAATGGACTTATGACGACTAGAGAATGCTTCCACATTACAATTTTTTTAATTCCCTTAATAATATCATCAGAAGTTTGCTCTAAATCTGTAATTAAAAACACTAAACTCCTTTTTTGAAATCGTTTATTAATAAAATCCATTGCTTCTTCTAATTTAGTTTTACCAGATGGTTTTACTTTTGCGATAAAATCAAGCACTTGATAGAAATGATCGCTCCCACTATTGGGTTTCTTAAAATGATAATTTTTCTTATCTGAAAATAAGAAAACCCCTACTGAATCTCTTCTCGTAAGTGAAATCTTTGTTAATAACATTGTAGCTCTAATGGCATATTCGAATTTTGTATTTTCAATCGATCCACCTGCCATAGATTCTCCACAATCAACCATAATCAGGACTGTAATGTCTCTCTCTGATTCATATTCTTTAACTATGAGTTTCTGATGACGAACACTTGCTTTCCAATCAATTAATCTAAATTGGTCTCCAAAAACATATTTTCTCATTCCAAAGAATTCAGAGCCCAAACCTTTCATCTTTGATCTTTGAATACCATAGTTTAAACTGAGAGATCTTTTTGAACCAAGAATTTCAATTCGTTTAATATCCTCATAAGGAGGATAAATTAAAATTTTAGTGACTGATTTTGGAACGATTCTTTCTTCAGAATTAAAACCTAATCTATCTTTTACGATGACGGATAATGGCCCAAATGGATATTCACCTCTTACTCTTGGTTGTAATACGTAGGAAAATTTTATTGTTTCTTTTGGATCAATTCTTGTTAAAATATGATTTTCTCCTAAAACCAATCTAAAAAGTGTAGGGTTGTAATAATCTCTCACTTCGATAAATTCAAACTTATTTTTTCCCAAATTCTCTAATATGACTTTTACATGGACAAAATCGTCTTTAAATACCTTATTTTTCTCTAATTCCCTCGTAACTTTGAGATCTTCAATATTTAATCCTAAATGAAACGATGGCAGGCTGATAATAGTACTAAATAGAAGTATAATTGCAAGAAATATTAAAAAAAAATTGACAAAGGCAAACCCTGCCATTAAAAAAAATGCAGAGAGCAGTATCAATAACCGTCCATGTCCCGCTAATATTTTTATACACCAATTTTCTTTTTTTAGATAGGAACTGGAAGATCTTCTATAATTCTCTTAATAACTGTACTAGAATTAAGACCTTCTAATTCTGCTTCTGGTTTTAATAAAATTCGATGGTTTAATACTGATATACAAAGTGATTTTACGTCATCAGGAGTCACATAATTCCGTCCTAGAATTGCTGCTCTTGCCTTACCACATTTCATTAACGCCAAACTTGCTCTAGGGCCAGCTCCAAGAGCAATTTGTGGGTGTTGCCTAGATTTGACTATAATATCTCTGATATATTTTAAAATTCTATCATCGATATATACCATATTTACCAAGTTTTGAATTTGAATTATTTCTTCTGAATTTGTTATATTTTCAACAGTACTAATATCTCCAGATAATTGTCGGCGAATAATCTCAACCTCATCATCTATTTCCGGATAATCAAGCCAAAGTTTAAAAATGAATCGGTCAACTTGTGCCTCTGGAAGGGGATATGTACCTTCCATTTCTATTGGATTTTCTGTTGCAATGACCATAAATGGTTTTTCTAATATCCTAGTTTCATTTTCAATTGTTACTTGCCGTTCAGCCATCGCTTCTAGAAGAGCCGCTTGAGTTTTAGGGGCAGTTCTGTTAATTTCATCCGCGAGAACAATATTAGCGAAGATTGGTCCTGGCATTAATACAAAACTACCTTCACTTTGATCAAAAATCTTGGAGCCAGTAATGTCTGCAGGTAATAAATCTGGTGTAAATTGTACTCTACTAAATGACATACCAAGAACTTTTGCAAAAGTCTTAGCCATGACTGTTTTTCCTAAACCTGGCACGCCTTCTAACAGAACATGACCGTTTACTAGAAGAGCGATAAAAAGGTTCTGCATGATTTCTCCATATCCTACAATAACGGATGCTACTTCTGAAAGAACATTTTGTGCAACATTTCTTACTGGAGATAGGTCAAATTCTTGTCCAAATCGGTCTTTTACTTTTTTTGGTGCTTCCATTTTTTCTCACTTTTTTATTATTTTTTTATAATTAATTTTTTTTGCGTAATTAAATTTGATTCATTGCCCATTCCATTTCGAAGAATAACTTTTTGAAATCTTCAGGATCTTTAATTTTCTTTTTATTATTTTTAACGCCAATTATTGCTTCAAAAAAATTATTTAATCTTCTTAAATTTGATTTTGAAATATTGGGTTTTCCTTTTTCCATAATAATTAAATTAATTATATTTTCTACATTAAAGGCTCGACCTTTTAATAAAGTATTGATTTTTCTCTCAAGCCTTCTGAATAGTAAAGTTAATGCTTGATTAAATTTACGATTATCTTTATACCAATTAATTTTTCTTGCAAAGAAGGAAGAGGTCCGGAATTTCAATGTTTCTTCTTTCTTTTCCTCTTCTTTTTCTATCTCTTTTTCTTCTTCTTTAGCTTCTTTAGGTAAATATCTTTTAAGGGTATAAATTCCCAGTAATGGATAAATAAAAGCAGTTAGAGGATTTGTTGATAAATGAATTACATAACCAAGATAAAGGCCAAAAACGCCTGCAGATGATACATCTGGCAAATTTTCAGGTCTTATATGAGCCTCATCAAAAGCGATTATATAATTTGAAGGATTTCCAAAGGTAAGCCAGTTCAAAATATTTAATGCAAATTGTTTATTATCATAATTATCATTATTTATTAGTTCATTATCAAATAAACTGGCATCTGCAGAACAGAATATACGGGAATGGCTTCCAACATCAGTTGCCATGAATACTGCTTGCGGGTACCCTCCTAATGGTATTGTAAAATCGCCTTCAATTCCTACAAATTCACCCATGCCTCCAAATAAGGTATATCCATCATTCTCAATAGTATATACTCCATCTCCGTTTCTATCTACAAAGCTATATTGACTTGATTGGCCAATTAAACTCCATCCAAACATTTCAATAAATGGGCCACCTAAAGCACAAGATGATCTACTTAAAATTACATTGGAAATTCCTTGGGTTGTTGGGTGAAATTGGAAATTTGTTATAATAGGGAATGTTGGATTTTTATCATATGAAGCATTATCACGTAAAATTCCTTCTGGAAATATAGTTACGGGGAATGATCCAGCACTTGTAATTGCAATTTGATATAATAATTCTGATGTACTTCCATGATCATGACATACAAATAGGGAGTTATTTCCTTTCATAAAATCAATAAAAAACGGAATTTCATATAATGGATTATAAAAACGGTTTGTCCCCATTATAATTAAAACTACAGGTTTGTCAAGTCTCTGAGTTGCACTTAAGTCAGTTTGAATGGAAAAAACATTGTAACCATTCGCTTCGAGTGTATCTTTCAATTCAGAACATCCATTCCATTGAGAATTATGTATAGAAAAATTATGATCATTTTTTCCTTGATCTATTATAGAAGATAATAGAGGTATGAAAGATAAAACGAAAATTATAAGGAATAAACTCTGTTTCCAACTAATCTTCACTTTTTTCTCTGATTTTGCCTGTCGGGTTTTTAATTTTCTAGAAGCCATAATGAAAATTATAAGTCTAATTCCAATGATTCCAGCACCTAAAAAACATACCATTGGAAGGAAACTAACAAAATAGGGAGCATTCGCAACAGTAGACAATTGAATTCCCACTATTATTAAATACACAGTAAAAAAAATATAAACTATGTATTTTGAAACTACAACACTTTTTCTTTCTGGCATATTTTAAAGATGATTTTATCTTTTTAATTTAATTAAAATCTGAATTGTTTTCCAGTTATTTCTGTATAGACTTTTGAAAACAAACTTATTGTGGCTTTGAAATCAGTTTCAGTAGGTTCAACTCCTCCGTATATCGTTTCCTCAATTTTTTGAATGAATGGATAAATATTTTCTGGATTTTGGCCTAATTTTATTACGCAAGTTATTGCAAATTCACGAATAGTTTCGAAAAATTTTCTTGGTTGGCCAAATTTTTGCCGGATTAAATCAGTATAAATTAAATAAATGTATGCAATAGATTCTTTCATACGATTTGTTTGATTTAATACTTGTATATTCCTTTTTTTACTTTCTATATCAAAAATGGGTTGTGATTTCTTTTTTTTACTTTTTGCCATATCATTTCACTATTTTTATTTGTTTATTTTTTTTTTCAATTTTTTATTTACCATATTATTATTTCAATGTAATTTGATATCCGGTAAAATCATAAAATAATGTAATAAATTGAGAGAAAATTTCTTCAAAATCTTCTTCACTAATTTTACCTCCACTTCCATATAAAATTTGTTCAATTTTTTTTACGAAAGGATATATTTTTGAAGGCGGAAGCCCCATATCTCTAACACATTTGATGGCATAATCATTAATCGTTTCATTAGACTGCTTTATTACTCCATATTTAGCTTCACTAAGTTGTAAAAAGACATAAAATAGATAAACAACTGATTCTTCACGCCTATCGGTATCTTTAAGTATAGTTATGTTTTTTAACTTATTTTCGAGAGGGATTTGGACAACTTTAGGCTCAGCAGCTTGTCTCTTACTAAAAAAATAAACGGCAGTAATAATTCCCGCTATTATTACAATTAGAATAATAATTGTAAATGGATTAATTAGAAATCCCCCTGGTGGAGGTGGTGCAGCACCAGCAGTCACATTTAATATTATAGATGCTCGAACTGGGATACTAAGAAGATTATCAGTTGAAACAGTTAATGTACCATTTCCTGAGGGCACAAAGTCAAATGAAAACCCACCACTACTATTTGTTGTAAAATTTTTAATTAAAACTCCACCAAATTCAATATTAATTGATCTGTTAAATATTTTAAAGGAGGAATTTGTGGATGACGTTAATTCTCCTCGAACAGTTATATTCTGTCCTTCAGTAATATTCTTAGGTAAATCCCAACTGCACGTGAAGTTTGAAAATACCAATAAATTATTAATTATTAGACTTGATTCATAAATGTTTGGAGACCCGGTGAAATTAAGAACTAACTCAATTGAACTCCAGTTAGTAGAAGGGAGAGAAATTTGTCCAGAAAAATGTCCGTTTAAATCAGTTATTATAATGCCCTGAGGTGAGTCCAAACCATTGATTCTCCAATATACTTCCACATCTGTTGTAGAAATTCCAGAATTATTATCTAAATATAAATTCCCTGCAATTTTATATTTTTCACCATTAACTTTAGGATAATTGTTTGTTTCTTCATAAATCATACTAGAATCTGCACCTACATTAATAAGATAATGATGGTTGTATTTTGTTGGTTTATCATCAGTAACGTTAACATTGATTAAATGTAGCTGATAGATATTAACCCCCATAGGTATTCTAGAGGTTATACTAAAATTCCCAGTCTCATCCGTTGCATCTTTTGCACCAATACTTTCACCAAAGTCATTTCCATCGAAAATTAAGGAGACATTTACATTTACTTGAGGGTTAGGATCATTTTTTTTATAAACAATGCCTTTAACTGTTATTGGCTCATTATGTTTATAATTGGAATTATTTACTTCAGAAGGATTTGTCAAATTTAAAATATAATAATAAACTGCACCAGATTTAGGTAGATTATAATCATTGCTAAATTCGGATTCATTCTGGCTAATGTCAATGGAGCTAAATGAAATGTTTAAAAATGAAATTAATAAAAAAGCAAACAAAATTATTAAAGATTTTTTATGTTTCAAATCTCTCATAATTAACTTAACAACTACTCCCATTGCAACTCCACTCTAATATCTATGATAAAATTTTGATTTACGAGAGATATGGCAAAAACTTTTTCGGGGTTTTCCCATATATATTGAAATACGATCTCAGTAAAAAAATATCCGAACTCATTTGTTTGTTCTGTATCGTTCCAATCATAAACAGTTCCGATAGAATCTTCTAATGTACAATTCACTTGCTCATATTTAACGGCGCTTCCATTATCATAGTACATGGTTCCGTTGATCTGAATAATATCACCATCATGCCACTCACCCTCTACATCTGTATGGTAATTGCCATCAATTATTACTGTAGCAAACACATTTAACAATTTTAACTCACTACTATTTGAGATCATATAATCATTTAGGGTTATGCTACAATACGGATCTGGATGATCAATAATTGTTCCATTAAAATCAACCCGTATATCATATTTACCATAAGGTATCGATATATTGACTTTGAATATAAACGCGTAATCCCAATTAGTATTTTGAGATATAATCATAGAAGGATAATAACCAGCTTGGAAAATAAGATAATCGGAGTAATCATTTGAATTATTAACTAATTTAATTGTAACTTCCACTTGCTTCATTTTTATATTATTATATGTATCCTTAACAGACCCAGAT
>JAHLWE010000209.1 GCA_019058135.1 Promethearchaeota archaeon
GGGTCTGCATCAACTGCAAATAATTTAAATCTTTTCATATTAGCAATTATCATTATTGAGATGGCGCAAAATACTGATTTTCCTGAACCACCCTTTCCTATAACTGCTATAATATAAGGCTTTTTTTTGCTCATAAAAATTTTTTTAATTAGTCGAATTCAATATTTTTTCTTAGCTCATATATATCTGAAATATTATAACATGTTACGTTATAAGGACACACATCACAGATCCAATCATAATTACAACCTATACGTTCTTTCCATTCTTCAATTTTTTTTGCCCAATTTCTTTTATATATTTCTCTAATTTTTGAAATAACTTCTTTAAATTTTTTGATATTTTGCTCATTAGCGCTTATAAAAATTATTTCTACAGCTTCTATTAACTCCGGAAATTGTTTTTTGAATAGATATATAATTGAATTTCCCAATAAATTAAATGAAAAACCTTTCTTAATTGCATCTTTACTTATTCTACACCAAAATCTTCGAGGAATTGAGCGAATCATGAACCCCTCAATACTATCAGAAATAAACTGCAATCTTTGGAAGTCAGTATAGTGAGATTCTGATATGTTTTCTCCTGCAATAATTATAATTTGACCAAAATCTATTTTGTTTTCTTGAATCTCCTGTATCTCAGGGCCAATTAAAATAATTTTACCGTCTTGAATACAGTTTTTATCTGATATTGGATAAATTACGGAAGTTGAATAGTTTTTAATACCACCCAATTCAATCTGAGTTTCTTCTTCCAAAATAATTTCTTTAAATGAGTCCAGTTTAACACCTAATCCCACACTTATCAAATATTCTAATAGATTTTGGGAAGCATCATAAATTTTAATATTTTCATTATTATTCACAAAAGCTTCAATTATTTTCCTTAGATCTTGCAAATGTTCTATTTTTATATCACTTTCTGAATACTTAAGAAAAATATAAATTAATTATAACTAATATCAAATAATAACATAAATAATGTTTACTAAAATTAAAGTGATTAAAAGATGATTTCTATACAAAAACCCGAGGATTTAATTTCGATATCCTTGTATAACATTTTTAGTTATAGAAAAAATGAAGAAGAATTCATTAAACTTGTCTCTAACTGGAATAAGAAAGTTGTTATTCATATAGAACCATTTTATCCATTAACTGTTATTTTTGAGGGTAATGAGATAAAGTTCGAGATAGGAAAATCCGATAAGGCTGATATGAAAGTAAAGCTTAACTTGCAAACAATGTTGGATTTCGCTTATGGTAGGGAAAATCCAATTTTTGGTATGGAAAATGGTTTAATGGAGATGGAAGGATTAGGAAACGATAGTACAAATTTGGTTAAATTTTACAATATTTTTATGGTGTCTATGCAAATGGTTGCAGCAGAACCTAATACCAATTATTATGAATTGAATAAGAAAACCAGATAAGAGGTAAAATTTATGATAATCACTAAAGAAACAAATATTTTTGAAAAAGTTAGTAAAGAAGAGGTTCATAAAAAGTTAGTTGAAATTTTTGGAAAGGAGAATGTATCAAACAGAAGTGTCGATTTATATCCTTATTCTTACGATATGACGGAATGTCCTCCGAGTATGCCGGATTTTGTTGTAATCCCAGAAAATAAAGAACAACTAGTAGAGTTAGTTAAATTTTGTAATCAAAATGTAATCCCTATTGTCCCTTATATCTCAGGAAATAATGTTGGGGGGCTTACAATTCCAGAACGAGGAGGAATAATCGTGGATTTCGGAAAAAAGATGAATAAAATTTTGCATATAAATGAAAATATGATGTATGCATTATTGGAACCGGGTGTGACTTTTGGTCAATTAAAAAAACATTTAGATGACAATTACCCACAACTTAGGTACAGTTATCCATTTGCTCCACCTTATGCGAGTGTCGTTGGGAATGCTATTTTAAGCGGAATGAATAATTTATCTTGCAAAATTGGTTCGATGGGAGATTCTATCAATGGCTTAGAAGTTATCACAGTTGATGGAGAAATTGCTAGAATTGGTTCCTGTTTTTATGGGAAAGATGAAGCCGACCCTGATAGTTGGTGGTGTCGTTATCCGATGCCCGATTTAATGGGACTATTTATTAATTGGCAAGGAATGACTGGACTAATAACGAAATGTGCAGTTCAGTTATGGCCGAAAAAGCCAATTCAGAAAATTGAGGCACTGGCAATCTTTGACCTTGAAGATATTGGAGAACTATGTAGAGAAATGGGAAGAACGGAGGTTGTAGATGATATTGCATTTGGAAGCACTGAATTAATAAAAATGTGTTGTGAAATTCCCGAACCTAAAATATTTCCTGAAGAATCGAGAATGATGGCGACTTCCGTAATAACTGCTCATACGGAGAATGAATATAAAGCAAAAAAGGAGATCTATTTAAACACAATTGAAAAGTTTAGGGAAGAGGGTATGAGAATATATCCGATGGATTTTGGCGAATTTGTTGAATTATTTAACTTAAGACTTCGTTGTTATGCGGATTTACCATCAATGGTTTTATCTTTAGTAGAATATTCTGGGTTAACATGGTTTGGTAGTTATGCTCCCTCTCATAAAATAGAAGAATTAGCAAAAAAAGTAGATGAAATTTTCAAAAAATATAATGTTCCACTCTTTCTAAACATGAAACCAATGAAATATTCCCATTATTGTATATTTAGACCGATAATACGTTTTAATAAATTTAAAGATGAAGAGAGAATTCATAAGTTGTTAAATGAAATCGTTGATACTTGTGTAGATTTTGGATGCATCCCTTATAAAACTCCTGCTTGGATGACGGAAAAAATGCGAGAGAAAATAAACCCTGGCTGGCTAAAATTATTTGAAAAAATAAAAAAATGTATGGATCCAAATGGAATCTTCAATCCAGGGAGGTGGAATACATAAATGGTGAAAATTGATAAAAATTTAATGGGAAAGGAATATTTAGAGATGGCTTTCGAACGCTGTATCAAGTGTAGCACTTGTAAGTATGGATATAAAACTTTTGAACCATCATGTCCTTCTGGTGAAAAATTCCTGTTTGAATCGTTTTGGGCATCTGGTAAGATAAGAACTATACGTGGAGTATTAAATGGAGATTTAGAATGGAGCGATGATTTAAAGGATGCCATTTTTGCATGCCCTACTTGTGGAGCTTGCATGGATGCATGTCAAGCACCACATGCAGATTATATTGTTGATATGATAGAAGCCTTGAGAGAGTTAGCAGTTAAATATATTGGTCCAGCCCAAAACCAAGAAAAACTAATTGAGCGGGCGATCAAAAAATTCAATCCTTATGATGAGCTTAATTCTGATAATGAGGAGCTAAAGAAAAAGTATAACTTACCCGATAAAGCAGAATGGGTATATTATATTGGATGCACTTCAAATTATCGCCAACAATCCTTAAGAGATGCAACATTAAACTTTCTCAAAAGGGCTAATATTGATTTTACATTAATCGATGAGCATTGTTGCACTTCTCCTATGATAAGAACAGGTCAAATTTCTATTTCAAAAGAATTTATGAATTATAATGTAGAAAAGATAAAAGAAGCAAGTGCAGTTAAAGTAATTACATCCTGTGCTGGGTGTTATCGAACATTAAAGAATGATTTTGAAAAATTTGGTATTGTTTATGATTTTAAATTATATCATACTGTTGAACTGCTTAAGGAATTAATAGAAAAAGGAAAATTAAAATTCAAATCAAACTACAATAAAACTGTGACCTATCACGATCCATGTCATTTAGGCAGACATTCTGGCATATATGAAATCCCAAGAGATGTTTATAAACAGATTCCTGGAATTAATTTTGTAGAAATAAGGCGAAATCGGAATCATACATGGTGTTGCGGTGCTGGAGGAGGTGTTAAAATTGGATACCCAGATTGGTCCATTGAAATATCACAGGAAAGGTTAGAAGAAGCAAAAGAAACTGGGGCATCAATTGTATCTTCAACATGTCCATTTTGTAGAACAAATTTAAGCGATGCAAATGAAAAATTTAACATGGGGTTTGAAATCTTAGATCTAATAGAAATCATCGATCAATTAGAGTATGACGTTGAAATTTAGAGAATAGAACTTTATAAACCTTTTTTTTCCTTTTTTTCTAATTTTTATTTCTATAGGTATGTAGAACAGACAAGTTTAAATACTTTTTTTAACTACTATGTTCTAAGTAAATTGATTTTTATGTAGATTTAACAAATAAATGATATTTTGAGTAGTATGAAAATCTTATATGTTAATCCAGCTCGACTTGAGTCTGGGCTTGATGCGATTATTAAAGGGGCCCCACTGAGTCTTATTTCAATCGCTGCTATGGTACCTGAACATGACGCAAAATTATTTGATTTCAAAATTGATAAATTTAAAGAAAAAAGGTTTCGGCGTGAATTAAACCGTCATGATGTTGTTGCGATTACAAGTATGACACCCCAAATAGATCACGCGTTTGAGGTTGCACAAATGGCCAAAGAACAGGGTTGTACAACAATTATTGGCGGATATCATCCAACACTCGATCCGGATTATGTAGCTAAACATCAATCCGTTGACTATGCAATTCGGGGTGAAGGTGAGCATACTTTTAAAGAAATAATTGATTATATTGATGGAAACCCAAATCATATAGCATTAAAAGAAATAGATGGTGTTTCCTATAAAAATAATAATGGGAAAGTTATTCATAATAAGGATCGCAGATTAGAAATGAACTTAGATAATTTTCCTATGCCCAGAAGAGATTTATTAAAATGGAAAAAGTATATTTATTTAGGTACAAGGGTGGCTCAACTTGAAACATCAAGAGGATGCCCCCACTCGTGTAAATTTTGTTGCATCATTAAAATGTGGAAAGATCCCGTCCACCATATCTCGTATCGAACTAAAAGCCTAAAAAGAATCATGCAAGAAATATATGATGTGAATTTGGGTCATAATTTTATTTTTTTCTGTGAAGATAATTTTACTATTAATGCTAAACGTACCAAAAAAATTTTAAATACTATTATCCAGACGGGGCTTCCAAATAAATTTTATCTTAGCTGCCAATCAAGAGTCGATACACTTTACCGAAATCCATGGTTAGTTGATCTTATGCAAAAAGCAGGTATGAGACAAGTATTTCTTGGCATTGAATCTGTTCATCAACAAAGCCTTGATGCTATGGGTAAAATAAATACTACACCTGCTAAGATAATAAAAGTTGTTAAAATGCTGCAAGATCAAGGCATTTCTATTTTTGGAGGCGTTATAATTGGTTATCCAGGTGAAACCAAAAAAATGGTCCGTCAAAATATTTCATTCACAAAATCGCTTAATTTGACTTTTGTACAATTTACACCAATTACCGCCTTTCCTGGCACTCCCTTTTACGATGAGATGAAGAGTAAAAATATGATTACAACTAATAACTATAAGTACTATGATCTTTTCCATTCTATGATGAGAACAGAACAATTAAGCAATCACGAGATGTATGGGTTAGTGGCAGAAGCTTATGCTGATTATTATATGGGCAGAGATTGGCTCAAAATGCTAGCAAAACGTTATTGTAATCCCTTTTCCAAATTCAATTGGATGCTTTCCCAAGTCCCTAGATTCATTAAAGCAGTAATAAGAAATGGTTACCAAATGCTTCGTACTATGGGAATTTCTGAAGATGTAATTAGCTCTCAATTAAAAACAAACAATATGCATAAAGATTTAATAATACAACAATCACAAACGAAAGTGATTGGACAAACAGGAAAAATAAACGCCTAAAAATTTTACGAAATTTTAATTCAAATTTTCTCTTCTTTTTGTTTCCTTAAAAAAAAATATAAAATGATAATTAATGCAATTAATAACGGAACTATTACCGCAAGTGGATTTCCTCCAGATAAATTATAAAGAGATAATGTTATTGTGAAAATTGCGGCAATAAAAGTGAGAATCGAACCATATTGGCTTGTAAAAAACCTGAATCTGTTAAGAAATTCATAGAGTTTAAAATTTGTAGTTTTAATTACTTTTAGCTGAGCTGGGTTTAGATTATCAATAATCTCAAGATTTTCAAAATAAATCTGAAGTTCGGGGTCATATTTTCCAGGTAATTCATTAGCACCAATCATATTGATTATATATGTTTGAATCTTATCTTTTTTAGTTTTTAGTTCGTGCGCTAAAAAAGATATTGTTACATATTCGTCTTTTACCGCCTTAATAACAATTGTAATATAACTTTTAAGTATTAATTGCTCTAATTTTTTAATTTTCTCATTTATTATCTCATCATACTCATGCAGAAAATGTTTGAAATCATCAAAAAGAAATTTATTTTTTGTATTGAAAGTAGGAGATGATTTTTTGAATTCTTTTTTAAGTTTAGATGTTTCATTTTCAATATATTTTAATTTTTCACGTATTTTCTTAACCCTTCTTTGAACCATAATACTTGTAGATTTAAAATCTTTAATTTCTAATTTATCTTCAACTTTTCGTTCTAAGGATCCTAGCATTTGATTAAGTAGAACCTGGGTTCTATTTATAAAATGCATTAAATTCTTTTTTAAAGCGTCATTTTTAATCAAGTTTAATTTTTTTGATACATTTTCCTTAAATTCTTCAAATTCTTTATTAAATAAATTTTTATTAAAAACGAGCTCTTCTCGAATTTCAGAATTTAATATTTTTAGACTTTCATTCTGGATCATCGTGGTGCTAATTTCTTGCTCAATTTTATTGAAAGAAATTCTCATAGTTTCAGATAATTTCAAGATTTTTCCGCTAAAATTATTTAAAAGTTTATCATAATCATTTATTTTTTCAGCTTCATCTTGAAAGGATTTATTTAATTCCCGTAATTGGATTCTTAGAGAGTTGAATTCTCCACCGATGAAATTAATAAGTTGATTAAAAAGTATTGTATTTTTGTTAATTTCATCAATAATATCCCTATATCTATTAAGTTCAGTATTGAAAAAATTTCTATTCGCTAAGAAATCATCTCTATTTATATTTATACCAATTTTTAAAATTTCATTTTGGTAACTTCTTTCTAAATTTAATTGCCGGGTATTAAAATCTTCTATTCTATTTTGAATTTCTAAAATATTAACTTTAAGAGATTTATTTTTTATTGCAGATTCATATAGAGATACTAATTTTCCGAAATCATTTCCTAATTTCTCTATTTGTTTTTCAATAAAATTTCGCAATTGTTTATTCTTATAATAATCATCAGCGTGAACAAGAAGCTCTTTGTCATTTTCATCCAATTCTCCGGCTAATTTTGTAATTTCTATCATTTCATTAATTCTTTCTATTAAAACATTACATTTAAGATTCAATTTTTTCTTTAAATCATCTAGTTTTATGAGATTTGATTTAGATTGTGAGCTAGTTGACAGAATTTCTTGTTTAATAATTTCATTTGTATATTTATTTTTTAAATCATTCAAATTATTTTTAAATAGATCTAGGAATTTATTCCATGATAATATACATAACTTTGATTTCTCTTGAAAATCCACTACAATTTTAGCAAGTTGTTTTACTTTATTTTTAACTTTTTCGTTGAGATCTGAATACTCTTTAGAAAGTTCATCAATTCGAGATTTTAAATTGTTGATTTTAAGTTTTTGATAATTTAAATCTTTCTCACATTCATTTTCTTTCTTTATTAATTGTTCTTTTAAAATAGAAATATTGCTTTTTATAAAATTGTCAAATTCTTTTAATTTCTCAAGTTCGCGTTCTTGAATAACTTTCTCTTCAATAGAATTTCGATAATTATCAATTTTCGCAATTATTTTTTGCTCTAAATTATTCCAATCCTCTTGAATTTTTTTTAGAAGTAGAAAAAGTTTTTTCTTACTCTTCATATTTTCCTTTAACTTCGATTTGGAATTTTTAACTAATTCTAATTTTTCATTTAAATGCTTCTCAGTTTTCTCTTCAATAATTTCCAGTGCCAGTTGATATTTTTTTTCTTTTAAAATTAAATCAACTGTGTTTTTGAGTTCATTAATCATCATAGAAGTACTTTGTTCTATTTCATTCATTTCATTTTTATCATTTTCATAAATCTTAAATCCTTCTAGGAAATAATCAATAAATGTATCTGCATCTTCTTTAATTGATATCCATTTTGAGATGACCTTCTTTTGCACTTTTTGAATGGATTTTTCTTTAGAAGTAATTTTATGTGATATTTCATAGATTTGCGTATCTAATTTCATGATTTCTGAATTAAGATGTTCGCATACTTTTAATAATTGTTGGACAATTTCATTGGAATATGATTTCTCTAGGGATTCTCTAAATAAGTTTTTAAAATGATTAATTAAAGAATAGATCTTTTGTTCATTTCTATCAATTAATTCTTCCAACTTATATAAAATTAATTTGAAATTTTTTAAATTTTCTTTTTCCTTGAAAATTTCATTAAAATAATTTTGTAAATTAAAATACTTGCCTCGAATTTCCGAATAATTCTTGTTCCATTCTACTATCTCATTGGATAACTGATAATTTGGATTTATGTATTTAAAATCTGTAGAAAAGGAATTTTCAATATTTTCATTTAAAAAATCGGCTTCCATTAAAGCATTTTTAACATTATATTTTAACCTTTCTTTTGCTAAGTCGAATTCATTTACAAGTATTAGGCTTTTAATCTCTTCTTTAATCTTTTTTGGTGTATCTTTTAATTTACTTATAATATTATAAATATCCGTTTTGATTTCCTCCAATTTAAATTTTTCATTAATTATTTCTTCGCTATTTATATCAGAATCAATTCTTATTACTTCATAAATAAATTTGTCTTTATATAAATAATATTTACTAAAAAAAATCATGTTTTTCCGAAGAATTCGACCTAGGAAAAAGTTGTGCGAAATTAAATCTTCTATTAGAAGGATCAAATCCCTAATTTTTTTTGACTTATTTGGGTAATTATATTTATAGTCATTCAGAAGTTTATTTAAATAGATGACGCTATAATTTTTTATCGACGCATATACTGATTTAGCTAAATATGCATTTTCTCGAGTTAAATTTCTTAAATAATTATTAAATTCAATTTCATTATCCAAAATCTCTAAATTAAAGTTATATTTCTGATTAATATATCTAAGAATTTCTGGTATTCCCTCATTTATTCCTAACTCTTTTTTCAAAATATTTAAGTCTAAAGAAGTATTTATATCAAAATGTCTAAAAGCGGTTCTCTCAACTTCTTCAATAAATTTAGACCAAATAAATGAGCACATTAAAATAATTTTCGAAATATCCATCAATTTCAAGGTATTAAATGAACTATAATCATGATTTAAGCCTTTGATTTTCATTGAGAGAAAAGAATAAATCCTTCCACGATTGTAATCAAGCAACCAGCAATAGTTTTCCAAAACATAAATAATCCAAAATGTTTCATTAATTTTTCCAATATTTTCCTTAAAACTAAAACCACCATCATTTTGTTGAAATTGGTGTAAATATTTTAAGTGTTTAGTCTCGATATCAGAACTTAAATCAAAATATTTAAGAATCAGTAATTGAAATACTATAGAATATTTCTTTTTTAAATCATTAAAATATTTTAAAAACACATTTTGTTGTAATTTGATATCAAAATCTAGAAGAATCAATGCTTCTATTACGAAAAAATTTGTTCTAATAGGCGTTGTTTTTTGGCAAATTGTACAATTTTTGTTTAAACAATGAACAAAACGCCCTTTATCTCTGGTCTTATAAATAAAATTAATAATCTTTTCTTTTATATTTTCTCTTGGATGTGTAGATAAATAAACATCTAATTGTCCTAATAAATTTAAACTGGCTAAAGCAAAAAAGGTTGACCAATTATCCGGTTTTCTCTGTTTAGATTCAGGAGAGAACTTAAATCCTAGGGAATTTTCTTCAAAAATTTCACATCCTGTTATGAAATTAATGATCTTTTTGAGATTTATGGATATATCTTCCCTTAAATATTTCCCTAACAAAAGAAACCAATATATATTCTCTAAATTCAGATTTCTGAAAAATAATAAATTTTTTTCAAAAAACCGAAAAATTTTCACAATCTTATCATATTCAGGTATAAAAAAACTTCCTATATCGTCATCTATGGCAAAAGTAAATGATCTAAAGGGCTTCTTTTTGAATACCGTTACATACGGATAGGCCGAATTATCTTTTACCTTTGCCATGTTATTGTGCTCAACCAAATAATTATTTGTTGCAAAATCTAAATTAGATATAAAAAATTTAAAATAAAAAATTATTGTAAAAAAAATTCAAGTATTGTTTATTAAAGGAAAAATCATTTTTTTTCAAACAATTTTTCCCGCAATTACTTTAATGCCCTGCTTTACAATTTGCTCAAAATTATTTTGTGTAATTTCCAAACAAATAATTATTAGCTAGTCGTAGTTCCTATTAAATTGATACTTATATAATTCTGCCTTTTTAATAAGTTGATAAGCGTCGCTATTGTCTGCATGGAATTTTATTTCAATTAAAATCGTTTTAGTGTTCTGAACCAATATATCGATATCAGTTGAATAATTTCCCCCAAATACTTTACCTTCTTTATCATTGAGTTTTTCTTTTTTAATTTCACTTGTATTTATACTTTCTTGAATTAAATTATCATTTAAGAGGTATAAAATAGCATTTTCCAACCCTATATCGCCTCGACGTCCTAACGAGTTTATAGAAGTTTGTAACTGGGCTCTTTCTTGTCTGGCTATTTCAAAACCCTTATTCATTTCTTTAATTAATGCTTCAAATCGCTTATCTACGGCTTCAAATCGCTTATTCATTTGCTCTTGAAGGGCTTCAAATCGTCTGTCGGAATGTTCAATAATTCTTATAATATCTTCTTTTGTAGCAACCACTCTGGAGAGAGCAGTTATTATTGCACCCTTTATCTCGTCGTCTTCCCTTATTAACTTTGGTAAAAGCTTTAACAACTCGTTTTTATCGATCAATTTTAAACTCCAGTTTCTAATATAAAATAAGAC
The DNA here is from genome assembly GCA_019058135.1 of Promethearchaeota archaeon. Lineage (GTDB taxonomy): Archaea > Asgardarchaeota > Lokiarchaeia > Sigyniarchaeales > SOKP01 > 6H3-1. The sequence goes on from JAHLWE010000209.1 coordinate 11,047, forward strand.
TTATATTTTTAAATATATCTGCTCAAAGAAGTTATGATAATCGTTTAAAATGAGCTGGGTATTTAGAAAATCTTTACAATAATTTTTTCTTTATATCTTAAGAATTGCTGCAATAATATTCGGTTTCAAGAATAAAATTATTAAAATTAGGAAAAACGCAAAAAATCGTATGATAATTAGTTCCTTTTATTTTTTCAATTTATTTAATAATATTTTTAATTTTTAATAATTACTATTTTTATTATGGCTGAAAAACCTATTTTTGGAAATTGGCTCTCAATTGAAAAAATTAACTCTCTCGATAAATATATTTTAGTCACAATGGAAGAACCATGGAAAATTATAGAACCAAAAATCACACATAAACCAATTTTCCTTAAATTTAATAATAATATGGCAATCGACCATTTAAAAACATTAGCTTTGAATTTTGAATATCATCTTTTAGAAAATTGTAGTTTAATAGGGATTGGTGGAGGAACAACTTGTGATGCTGCAAAATTTTTAGCTTGGTATTTAAGAGATAAATTTGGTTTAAATATAGACTTAATATTGATACCATCGATTATTTCTGTGGATGCTTTCTTATGTTCTTCAATTGCCGTAAGAATTAATAATAAAGTAAAATATATTGGAGAGAGCCACCCAAAAGATATTTTTATCGATTATGATTTAATTCAAATCGCTCCTCCATTTTTAAACAGAGCAAGAGTTTCGGATACAATTTCAATTACTACAGCGTTAGGAGATTGGAAACTCGCCAAAGATGAAACAAACGAAAATCTTAACCAAAATTTATTTAATCGAGCAAGAAATATTGCTGTTAATTTAATGGAAGCAAGATCTGAAATTAAGGATGTGACTGAAAAAGGAATTAAAGCTTTAGTTGATGGATTTTATAATGAAGTTGTACTTTGTGAAGAATGGGGGAATGCAAGGCCTGAAGAAGGAAGCGAACATTTTCTGGCATATTGCCTAGAATCATTTTCTCAAGAACATTATATTCACAGTAATTTAATTGGCATGAATATACTAATTAGTCTCTTTCTACAAGAAGAATATGCGGAATTTTCAATTGATGAAATAAAACAATTTTTTGAAGATATTAAAATAAATATTACTCCTTAAAAGCAGCATATTTCTTATAATAATATTAAAAAAGCTTTAAAAAAAATTAAAAAGTATGTTATTTCCGAAAAATTACCCTATTCAATATATAATTCCTCAAAATTGATCCTAAATAATAAAAAGATTGATGAAATCATTAAATTCTTAAAAGCAATTTAGATGGATATTTGATTTGATTAATAAGTTCCATTTTAATCTTATTTAAGCTCATCTAAACTTAAATTTTTAGAAAAAGTAAAAGAAAATTAATTATTTTATCCTAAGCTATATCTTTCAAAAATCCAGCACCAATTCTATTAAAAATTTCACCATATTTTACTCCAAATTTCTGTCCTATTTCACCATATACTAACTTAACTAGTAAATTCACTCTGATAACATTAGGAACATCTTCTTCTAACAACTAGGATTTTATTATTATTAGGTATTGGTTTTTTATTAAAAAAGCTTGGAAAAACTGATACTGAAGAATGGGAAGAAGTAATAAATGAATTGAATAATTATGGGTTTAAATTAGAGCAGCCAATTTTAAATAATACAATTGTTATTTTAGCAGGAGGAATTAAAAATTTCAATAAAACTCAATTAAAAGAATATTTTAAGATTTTTAGACAAGCTTTTAAAGATCATGAAGGAGAGCTAATTTCTGGTTGCTACGCTGATGAAATTAATGAACTGATTTTGAATTTTTATACAATGCCTTCAAAATATAATGCCTATATTTATACTCCTAATAGAATAAATTTCAGCCAGATTGCTGGAAAAATTGTATATAAATTACCAAAGATTGATTTTGATTTAAATCTTGATATAATTTTCCAGTATTGGTTTGATATTTTGAATTCTTACTCAAATCCTAATGGTATAAAAATGATTGGTATTAATGGAGGTGAAATAGCCGCATTAGAATATCGTATGACAATTGCCTTTGGAGTACCATTAGGTATAATGGAAAATGTACAAGGTGCAGTTTTGGATTTAATAAATGATATTCGAAGGAAGAAGATTTTTGATGAAAAATATGTTAAAAAGCCTTATTATTTATATAAAGAAGTAAATAATACTGGAAACGACATTTATAATTTTATTACTATGCCATTTATTAAAGATCCAGATATAGAGAATATACAATTAATACTAATTCAAAATGTTGCAAGTGGTACTGTTGTCTTTAGTATTGAATTCATTCAAAAAGTTATAAGTGTTGATCTCATAAGTAGTTTTCTTAAAGCAGTTGATCTTTGGGGAGAAGAAATCAAAGCTGGTGGAACTATCTCAGTAGACTTTGAAGAACGTTATATAATAGGAGATTTTATCATTGAAGATCAGTTAAAAGTTATGATTTTCCTTAAAAAAAAACCATCAGAATGGTTAAAAGAAAAAATTTCAACATATATTAAAAGAGTGGAAATAGAATTGGGAAATATTTTAATTCAATTTGCTAATATATTTCGTTCATATTCATTAACTCCAGAAATGAGTAAAATTTTCAAAGAAGTTTTTGGAGAAGAAATTCTAAAATTGGTAAATAAATAATAAAAATGTATTATTAGATCTCAGTAATAACCAAATCTCAGAAATAATAGGCTTAGAAGCATTGATAAATCTGGAAGAACTAAATTTAAAAGGAAATTATATTACTGAGATTAAAGGACTTACTACATTTAACAATTTAAAGGTTCTTAATTTATCAGAAAATAATTTTTCTGAAATAAAAGTCCTTGACTCTTTAACAAAATTATGGGAATTAGATCTTAGTATCAATAAAATTTCACAAATAAAAGGACTAGTTTCAGTTATTAATTTAGAAGTTTTAAATTTAGAAGAAAACTATATTACAGAGATAAAAGGGGGTTGAGAAATTAAAGAATTTAGAAGAATTAAATTTATATGAAAATAATATCTCTTATGTGTCAGAATTAATACATCTTACAACTTTGAGAGAATTAAACTTAGGTGGAAATAATATTTCTGAAATTAAAAATTTTAAATGCGCATTTTTTTCCTTTTTATGTATTTAAACTTCTTTTCCTCATAAAAAGCTGATTTTTTAATAATTTCATAAATAAGTTTAGAATCTATTATAGTATGCCCTATTTATTCTTATAGGGTGGATATAATAACTGTGGATTTAGATATTATAAAATTGCTTAACTTAAGATCGAATTTTTTAAGAATTTAAAAATTAACTGCTCAAACCATCTATATTGGTTTGTTATAATGTTAATAGCTGGTTTATAGTAATCATAAAAAGAAATTATCTTAAAAACAAGTTCAGAGCTTAAAATGATAATTCCTACAGTATCTAATGAGTGTGAATCACTTCCAATTGTAAAAATTGGTTTTCTTTCCGAAGCACTATATTTTGTAAACTTTTTTATCATGTTAAAAAAAAGTTCAATAACCTCTTTTAAGGAGTTTTTAGCATAATGGCTATAATTAGTGTATTTTAAATTGAATAGTTCAATTCCTTTAAGACCCTTATTTAATAATCCTATTATATTTTCATAGGTTTCATAATTATAATAACCTGGATGAGCTAAAATACTCACACCTCCATGATCAATAGCCCATTCTAGTACTGTATTGACTGGAACATTTCCCCATAATTTTTTATTATGAATTCTATCTGATGCTTTTTCGAGTAATTTATTAGTATATGAGTCAAATCCATTTAAAACCCATTTTTGGAATTTATCTAAGTTTGGAAAATATACCAATATATCCCTTCTATCTTCAATCCACTTATTATTTTTATTTATGCCTGTAGCCACCTCTATTCCCGGGATCACATCAATATTAAATATCAAACCTATCTTAATTGCCTTACACACCCCATCAAAATTATTATGATCAGTAATAGAAATTGTCTTTAACCCTATTTCCTTGGCTTTACATAATACTTCACCTACAGATTGGGCTCCACAATCAGAATAATGTGAATGAAGATGTAAGTCTATTTGAAATTTTTCAGGATTTTCTGAATCTGTAACTGGCATTCTTGATATTGATAACAATTTATTTAGCCATTCAAGTGAAATATCTACTAAAAATGTTAAAATCTTGTCGAATATTTCATCAGAATAAAGTTTACATAATTTAATACATTCACGATTGATTTCTTTACTATTTTTATTTACAATTTCCTTCTTTAATACGTCTACTTCGATCAATTTGTTTAGTCTTTTTAAATATCTTAATGTCTCTGTTACTTTATCCGAATTATTTAACTTCTTCATACAATATTCAATATATTTTAAATAGTCGTTTCGAGCAATATATTCTATAAGATCTTCTTTTTTTATTCTCCTAGCTTTATGCTTAATTTCCAAAAGACCATCTATGCCATATCCTTTTTGGTTGAGATCTTTTCCAGCAGTAAAATCGGGGAATTTTCCCTCAATTTTATGACTAAATGGTTCAATAGTTCGATTTATACCCCAGAGTAAATCTTTAATTTTTTCTGCATTATCTAAAGTTCCACACCATTCCCTAAAGTAATCTAAAACCTTTTTTAAAAGCTTTTTAACTGAGTTATTATGAATTTCCAAGAATTTAGCTATTTTATCGTGTAAATTCTCTCCAATATCAACAATTGTCATTTTAATAACTTAATTTAAATTATAAATTGATTGCATTCTTAATGAAATCTTATAATTATAGAAAACTTTCAAATATGTACTGATGATTTAAAAAATTACTATTTAAATTTAAGCTAAATTTTTTACAAGGGAATTCAATTAATGGGAGCTTATATGTTCATATGTTATTCTATGAAAGATTCAGAGAAATTTCAATCCTCAAAAATCGCTGAAGATTTGACTAATCGTCCTGAAATTGATGATGTGTTATTCTGTGAAGAAGATGCTCGAGAAGATTTTATTAAATATATGAATGACTATATCGAGAAATGTGATATCCTTCTTCTTTTTTGTTCTCAAAACGCTTTAAATTCGACAAGAAAAGAATTCTAAATCAGAGTCCCAAAATCCGTGTGCTTACATAGGTTTTCTCGTATATGACGGGTATAATGTGCCTACAAATAAAATGATTCACAGGGTCAAGTGCTCTAAATGCAACAAGCGCTTTGGAAAAGAAGTTGACGCGTGGAATTTGCTGTTGTATCAGCAAAAAATTAAAAAGATCCTTTACGAGCTGTTTGTTTTAAAATATCCGCTTACGGGCACATCATTAAGATGGGGAGTTCCTCAAGATAAGTTAAATCGCTTTAAAAAGAGCCTTGTTTCATAGGTATTTCAATAAAATTCACAAGTAATTGAACAAGAATTAAAAACCCTTCCAAGAGGCGTGATGTTTGCTGACGAGACGTTCATGGGATCGCGAGGAAATGCAAACGTGGAAATTGTCGTAATTAACAATATTTTTGAAATTCTTTCCACGGGACCTGTAGATGAGGGCGATCTCAAAAAATCGATCAGTGAAGTTTTCAATAAAATTTCTGATTGGTGTTTCAATCTTCTTTATGAAGCTAATTTTGTTGCTACTATTAAGATTCATTAATTGTGTTGTTCATTATTTAACGAATCCCACAGGGACATGGGTGCGAAACGAGAAATGGGGCTGTAACCTATGAAATTCCATCACGGTTTCACCAAAGAGATTTTATAACTTGGTTCTTCGTTCAGGTCTATCCGCAAACAAATAGTAGCATCCATTACCTTAAGGCCAGGTCCCTTTGGAATTGAATCATCCCAAATCACATTATCTACGATTTCTTTTCCTATGATAATCTCTTCTGCTACCTTATTATTAGTTTTTAAAGCAATTTTGATTACCCTTACCAAGTCTGATTTTTTGAACAAGATATATTCACGATAAATCTCAGTATAATAATAATCTCGTCTATCGAATTTATCTTTCAGAACATAGACACATCTATCTCCTTTAGGTGCATCTAAATATTCTAAATATTCGGAAGGTATATTTACACTACCTACCTGTCCGCCGAATCCATCATGTTTAAGCCACTCTTTCCAATTCGAGCCTCTCTCCGCATCAAAATGTACGACAGAAAATCCTTCATGATGCTCAGGCATTGATGCCTTAGACTTTTTATACCTTTCAATAAAATCTTTATTTATCGGATAATTACATCCTTCTATTTCAAGACGAGGAAGTCCTCTTCTTTGATGCAGTTTTTCAAGAACTTCATTAATTGTGTTGTTCATTTCTACCAGTTTCAATCTTCTTTATGAAGCTAATTTTGTTGCTACACGGATGCAACGGCAGTTCAGGTAGCAACAGCAATAGTTAGTTTCAATCTTCTTTATGAAGCTAATTTTGTTGCTACTATAAACTTCTTGGATTGTTATTGAAATTACTTCACTCAGTTTCAATCTTCTTTATGAAGCTAATTTTGTTGCTAC
>JAHLWE010000210.1 GCA_019058135.1 Promethearchaeota archaeon
CTCCTGATAAAATTGAAAACCCCAAATAATGGCGCATTTTTTTGGTGCCCTTTTGCCGATTCGTCCCTTTAATCATTTTATCGTCCCGTTTTCCGTAGTATGGGTGTTCGGTGAAGTCAATTATGACTTTTACTTTTTTAGAGATCAAATCTAATTCTAAAGCCTCTTTTAATTGATAAAATAGACATTCGCGCAGAATATTTCTAGCCTTTTCGAGTCCTATTTTTCTTAGAAGTTTATTTACCTCTGTTTGATGGGGTACTTCTCTCTCTTTCCGTCCATCAGCGTACATTTTTCTTTTTCCTCTTTTTTTGCTCAAAAAATATCTATTCAACCTTTCGCTGGCACTTCCTATAGACCTTCCTGTAATTTCGGAATAAAAAAAGACCTTAAGGAAGTCTTCAGCATCATATCTTGCGTTTTTCGCCTTTTTAAATCCCCACATTCGAGATTCGATCGCATCACAAAACTTTTTAAAAAATGCTAACATATATTCGTTTGAGAAAAGTGGTTTTAGCTCAACTTCCAAATCTGAAAGTGGAGATAAGTAATTTACTTTCATACATAAATATTACCACTTTTCTCTTATAAATTTTAAGATAGACTTCCATTGGAAATAAAATAAGAAAAATAATTTATCAAATCTAAAAATTGGAATCAAATATAAATAGAAGGAAGTTCAGTTCAATATGATTTAGAGTTTAACTTCCTTTGAAACTGATAATATTTAATATGAAATTTATGCTTAAAAAAACCTTGTTATTAACACTCCCAAAAATTATGAAATTCTTGGTTTTTAGGAGAACTAAGAAATATTATTTAATGAATTCAATACTCTATTTATGAAGGTTTAAGGAAAAGCTCCGAAACTTCTTTTTTTAATTGATATTCTTGAATCTGTAATTCTAGAAGGCCTAATATTTTTTTAAAATCTTTAGAAATATTGGTAAAATTAGTGTTTGAAATTTTTTCGATCTCACTACGTTTTATTTCAAAATCAGTTAATCCTTTTTGTGTTTTTGCAAGTAAATTTTCTATTGAATTTATCAGCTGTTCTGTATTTTTTTTTGTTATTTTTCTCATTTTTCGTAAAATGGATAAAATCATTCCAGTAGAATTTTCCCATCTTGTGTATCTATCATTAAAACTACTAAATAATTCATCGAAAAAAACACCCATATTCTCATATAAATTCAATTCTTCTCTATGAGGTGTTGTTGATAAATCTTCAATTTCCTTAAAATCCTCTAAAACCTCGATCTTTATTCCCGACTCCTCAGATGTCGTTTTCTTATCCTGACTGGTTTCAGATGTCAATTGTGGGGTGATCTCGATATTATCATATTCCTCATTTGCAGTTTCTTCCATTTTTGATTCTGCTTTTCCTAGCATAAATTCTTCTAAAGTTTTTTTGCTATCTTTACTTTTTTTCAAAGCGGTCTCTAAAAAACTAAGTCCATCTTGCTTAGCTTCTGGCTCACTTAAATCTTCATCCTTTTCTGATTTTTCTCTTTTAATCTTCTTCTTAGCCATAATAATTCATAATTTTTTTATAATTCTTTAAAAAAAATATTCTATTGATATAATCATATTTTATATTTTTTATTTTAACGCTTGTTTATTATTCAATTATCTCAATTTTCTGAGCATTTCCTCTTTGAATTAATGTTTCAATTATATTTTCAATATTTAAACCTTCAGGAATAGGTGCAATTACGTTCCATATCGCTAATTTTCCTTTCTCAATAACGATTGCTTCACCGTAAATAAGAGAGATATTTAATTCACCTATGGTTTTTGCAATTAGTGCTAATGAACCCGCAGCATCATTCATAAAAATTTTTAATTTAACAGTCTCTTTTTCTCCACTCCAACCTACGGGATAGATTCGGATTTCTTTCTTCTCACTATCTGCTATCATCATTATTTGGGTTGCATCCTCGATCCCTAACGATTTTCGGAAGATATTTGGGATTACTATTCTTCCTCTTGTATCAATATTGAGAATTCGTGTTTCTTTCATTCGTGCTTCTTTCCAAAATTTTTGTAAAATCTTATTATTATTTATTAATAAAAAATCCTCAAAACTTGTTTAAAAATATTACTTAATCATTTAAATATTAAAATTTTCTCTCAATAAATTTTTTTAAAATAAGTAGAGTAGAAGAATGCCTTTACATAAGTAAAATCATAAGAATTTAAGAGAAAAATTATAATTTGATTAATTAATGTTATTTTATCTATATCTATTTATGAGCTTTAAGTTTCACTGTTAAATCTCGTGCGCGTTTACTATACCAAATTAATAATTCCCCAGCATCATTAGGTTTAAAGTATTCTCCACCGCATAAATTAGCAGCTCTATTCATTAACTTATCATCAGGATTTCCTAGACCTACAATGTATATTACAACATTTGGGTTTTCACTGAATTGTTTAATAGCTTCAAGAAAATTATCTACATCGGTAGGAACACCATCAGTCAAAATAACTATCATAGTTGGCTGATCAGGATTTATTTGTTCAAATGTGTAGAGAACTTCCCTTCCTGCAAGCATAGCGGCACCCATATTTGTTGCTTGACCATAAGCGTTTCCAATCCTATCAACAATCATTCGAGCACAATCTTCAAGAATTCTCTTTTCTCCGCTGGCAGAGTCCATATACAGCCCTCCTTGGAAGGGTAATACTTGAGATTCATCTGCAAAACGTATAACACTCACTTTTTCTCCAAATCCTCTTCCAACTTTCTCACTTAAGAATAGAACTGCTGCAAAAGCGGCTGCTATTCGACGTGGAACTGATATACCTTCCTTAAATTTCTTCAGAAATTCTTGAATTTCTGGGGAATACATAGCTGCCTTAATTCCTTCGATTGCAGGAGCAATATTTCTAATTTCTACATCGCGCGCCATCATACTCCTACTAATGTCAATAATTAATATTGCATTAAACGGAATAAGTCCCGTTGGACTCAAGCTTAGTGTAGTATTTGGAGTTATTTGCGCAAAAATATCTCCTGTTAAATCAGGTATACAATCAATGACAGAACATGCAATATTAGATGCATTCCATCGTAATTTAATTCCTTTAAATATTATATAATTCATAAGCCAACTTTTTAAGGCATCAACGCTTTTACGTATTGTACTTACGAGTTCCCACATATTTTCTCCTTTAATTGGGCTTATACCTAAATTTATTGATTGTAGATTTATAATTTGCCTTGGGTTTTTCCTTACAATAACTTCATAACTACCGATTCCGGATGCTTCTAATATCTCACTATCAATGACAATTTGATTGGAAGGCATTCTTTCATCAATTTGAACTTTTGCGGCTCCAATAGCGCCAGTTAATTCGTCTTCAAAAGCAAATATATCACCAGGTTGCACAGATAATGAATGCATTATCCTAGGGCTGACTTGACAAAAACCATTAAGTTCAGGTTTTGAATTAACTTCTAGGGAAATTTGCTCCATTTTCTGAATGGGTGGTTCAGTAGAATAAACTACAATTTGATCAGAGAGGATATTAGTATCTTCCTTTGTATTTTGATCCATTATGATTTGATTATCTGTAACATTAAGACCCATAGAAATTCTCGCTGAACCTACAGATCGTGTCAAAGGATCTTCCCATGCAATTAACATTCCTACACCTAATCCTAATTTTCTGAGACTATTTTCACTTAACTGAACCCTTCCTTCAATATCATCGACTACTTTTGGTGTTAAAATTATTCCACTTTTTTGAGTCTGCAGAGTATATATATCAATTTGATTGGGGTAAGTAGGTGTTATTTCAGTTTCGGGTAATCCACTTGGTTGGATTCCTAATTGGTCTAATTGTGGTGGTTGTGGTGGGGGGGTTAATCCAGGTGGTGGCATTTGTGGTTTTGGAGGTGCATTTGTTGGTGATGGTGGTGATGGCGGTGGAGGGGTTGGAGTTACTCGAGGTGGGGAGGGTGGAGGAGGAATTA
>JAHLWE010000211.1 GCA_019058135.1 Promethearchaeota archaeon
GTCCCTATTGTAATCATATCTCTCGGCAATATCTCTGAGAGTCTCTCTTTCAATTTCATCTGAAATCATCTCAATCTGCTTGAAGGTATTCTTTTTTCTTATCTGAATTTCTTCTTCTTTAGATATGTTTCTCGGTTCTCTCAGAAATTACTGATAAAGATACAAAATCAAAATAAAATCCCAGCCTATTCCTCTGAGATTTCTTGAATTTTTTTCTGAACACACTTTTATCAAACCCTATTAATCTAATTTCGCGTATTTTTATATAAAAATTTAGAATATTATTTCAAGTTTTATTCTGAAAATTGCCGATTAAATATTTTTACAGGATAAATTTTAAAAAAAAAGATTAGGTTGGATCACGCCGGAATTTGAGTGATCCATTTTGGAACTTTATTACTTGAAATGCCAGGTAAATCTTTAGCAAGATCATCGGGACTGGTTTCCCTTAATTGTTCTACCGTAGTAATTCCTAATCGCTCTAATCTTTCCATCGTATTTTTTCCAATACCCTTAATATCTTCCAAGGTATATACATTATTAGCGCTTACAAATAAGTCTTCATCTTGATTTTTTGATACAGAAACCTCAATTTTTTCCGAGTCGGCAATCCCCGCGGGAGTTATAAAAAACTGACACTCTTCGGGAGGTAAATCGGGTGCATCAACAATAATAGCCTTTCTCTCAAGCGAGCTATTCGAGGCAAATCCTTTAGTCTTAAACATTACGCGTATATGACAACCGTGAGCCACTATATTTCCCCCGATAGCGTCAATACCGCTGAACATCCCCCTAATCTGTTGTGCAACTTGATTCGTGACCAAAACTGCGATGTTATAACTTTCAGCTATTCTTGAAAGAGCATGAATCATTTTGTTAAGTGCAGCTTGGCGAGAGGGGAGCATCCCAATTCCAATGTATTCGGCTCGCAGTAGTGCCATTAAACTATCGATAATCAAAAGACGAGCGTTTTTTTCTTTTACAAGTTTTTCGGCTTCAAGGATCATTTGTGACTGATGGTCTGAACTATAAATTCTTGCATGAAAAATATGCGAAAGAACGCTATCCGACTTAAGCCCGAACCTTTTTGCGATTCTTCTTACCTTCTCCTTCGAAAATGTGTTCTCGGTGTCGATATATATAACAGCACCACCTAATCCCCCTTTTCCTTTTGGCAGCTGTGTGGTCACACAAATGGTGTGCGCTAAATTGGTCTTTCCGGATTTAAACGGACCATAGACTTCCGTTATAAAACCTGTTTCTATACCACCTCCTAAAATTGCATTAAAATTTAATGACCCTGTACTGATAAACTCGTGGTTCTCCTGAAATTCCGTAACAGTTCTGAACTCACTCATGCCAAGAGCACTCCGAGCATTCCATATGAGTTTTTTGGCGGTTGCTTCTCCTATTCCTTCCATTCCGGATATACTTTTATTACCTGACATGGCAAGGGCTTCGGCTGTGTTAATACCGTTTTCCGTAAGAATTTTCAGATGTCTTGACTGGATTCCTTTAACTAATTTTAATTCGGTCATTTTAACTTTCTTTTCCTTAATTTTTTTTAATTTCAAAAACTTGATCTTTTAAACCTATTTAAATAAAAAAACTAAAATGAAAGATAAAGACCTAAATTTGTTTTTAGAAATATGCCGCATATTCCAGATATTTCTTTATTTAAGATTAAATTATTTTAAAATAATACAATCCGTAATCTGGACCACATACTATCAAAAGAATTCCTGCAAAGATAAGAAATTTTACACCGTTCATTTTTAAATAGTCTTTACCCAATAAGCATATGATTCCGAATACGCCTAAAATCAAGCCCAGTATGGAGCCAAATGCACGCACAAAATCCAGCACTTCTTTTAACGAATTTGGCAATTCTTTAAAAAAGACCTCTAATACATCGGGTATTAGGAAGATTCGATAATTCATATTGTTTTTTATACCTTTTTTTCTTATCAAAATTTATTTTTCCGATTCTATTACGATTATAAAAGGAATATATTTAAAGAAAAAAAGTCGGTCAGGTCTTAAAATTTATTTTAAAGAACTTAAAAGGTCATCAAAGTGCAATCCTCTGTAGATGTTATGCCCGTTTTTATCAACAATCTTCCAATTAAACTTATTTCTTAAACTCCAGAGATTAAATACTATACCTTCGTATTCTTTAAATTTTTCTTCCCTTTCATTATTTACTTTACACCAATGACCGATTAATTCTCCAGCTTTAAGTTTTCCCTCCCTAATCAGTATTCTCGAAAAACCCAAATGGCTATTCAAATGGCACATTCTACATAAAGCTTTAATATCATTTAATTTTTGAATGGAATTCTCATAATCATATTCCCAATCTTCATGTGCTTCTAATCGAACATTCTTTTTATCGCATATTGAACAGTTACTTAAAATCTGGACATCTTCAAACATCCTCTTTATTTGACCTGTAACTGAAGGTCATAACCACCCCATATAGGGAGAGTCAAGTTGAGGTTATATTCAATTTGAGTTGATATTATCTGTATTGTTGTTCCGGGATTTCACAATGTTTCTTGA
>JAHLWE010000212.1 GCA_019058135.1 Promethearchaeota archaeon
AAATGTTATTATAAGTCAAAATTTAATCTTAGAACTGCTTTTTATTATGTTTTTAAATGAAATCTATTTAAATATCTATTAATTAAAAAAAAGACATTAAGAAACTCTTTTCGAAATAAAGTATTTTACTGAATATTTTGGGCCGCTTTTGTTATACAAAAATCTTGTAAGATACCAAAATCCTATTGCTACTAGAATCGCTATTGTAATACACGTTACTATATCTAATCGTTCCCAAAAAATAAAAGCTATTACATTATGTCCGAGATATAATGTTAGCGAATAATAGGAAAAATAAAATAGGAAACGATATCTCCATTCCGGTGTTAATTTAAATTCATGTAAATACGTTAAAAATCCAATAAGAATTAAGTCCAAACCAATTCCATAGAGCATCCATGTAAATGAAGTTCTAATAATAAATGAAATTGGATCATCAAATATATAAATCGAGCATAATACTGCAGTTGTGATTAATAACGCCCCATAGATTATAAAATTTCTAATAATTTTCTTTTTAACTAAGATATCTTTTAAATCATCTTGTTTAATTGAATAAATCTCATAGAAAATCTCTCCAACAACGGTTCCTATAGAAAAATACGCAAAATAAGGTAAAATTGGGTACTCTTGAATAGGATTAAATAATATATAGTATAAAATTGTCCAACCGCTTTCAGGATCTCTTGCTATTAAGCTTTCAAGTCCTCCAAATAAAGGATAAGTAATAAAAATTATAAAAAACGCTAAAAAAATGCGAGTAATCTTTTGTAGCTTTAGTAAAGGATATGCAATCAATAAACAAATCGTTATTGTAAAAAGTATATACCAACTCCATATACCCGATAACCCCATGAACCAAATTAGAGTAATTGCATTATACATTAAAGCCAACACCAAAAATAACAACGAGCGTGCATAATGTTCCTTGAAGAGGTCATTCATTGAATATTTCAGATCAGCTTTTACTTTTTCCATTCTTCTTCTTAATGCTAAAACCACACTAATTCCTGAGACAAATAAAAATCCTGTTGCTCCAAGAATTTCGGTTAACCTTCTCAATATTAGAACTGCATCCTTGTGAGATTCCTTTGTCCACCAAATAACTGCATGACCAATTATCATATAAAAAATACATAAACCACGAAATGCATCAATACTTTTTATACGTCTCATTTTTCCATTTAAATAGTAGTAATAAATCCACGCGATCTTGGATATAATAAAATATTATTATATCTTTAAATAAAAATATTTTACATTTTTTTAAAAATTATAAGTTAAACTTATATTTCTTTTAATACTATCACATCGTGGGAAAAATCCTCTTGGAGAAGCTTCTTCAAAAGAGTTAATCATTATTAGAAAATGATACCTAGAAATATAAGAAAAATCATGAGTGTGAAGAAGAACACTTGTGGAATAGATTGACCTAAAAGCTCTCGATGTTTTGTTATACTTATTATAATAAAAACCGAGAAATTTCCGATAATTAAGAATGTAATGAATAGTGCGAGGATATCAATCCCTATAATAGAATCAAAAAGAGATATTATTATTAAAGCGAGTCCAGATATCAGTAAGACCATAGCTGTTTGATGCCAAGAGATATGAAAACCTACTTTTGTCACTTCAGATAAATTAGATTTCTTCACATCTGTAAAAATAAATTTTTTTCCCCAAAAAGTATGAGCTCCAGATAAAAAAATCGATAATATGCCTCCAATTAGATAAAATAGATTCATAATTTATATTCCATCTATTTTCAAATTAAAATTTTATAAAGTATTCTATTAAAATAACATAATCAATAATAATTCTCTATTGATTTATTAATTTATATTTTATATTTTTTACCAAAGTGATCGATATAAAAAACCATATCTAAATCTCGAATAAAGAATAAACAAAAATGAAGATCATCATTTAATACAGAAAAAATATTATTTGGATAGTAAATAAGAGAAATGTGTCAAATCTATGGTTGAAACTAATAATTATGTCCTTATCATTGGCTCTTCTAATATGGATTTAAATGTCTATTTAGAACGTTTACCTAAACCGGGAGAAACTGTAACTGGAGGTGTGCATAAGCAATTCTTAGGTGGAAAGGGAGCAAATCAAGCGGTTGCGTCAGCTAGGTCAGGTGCAAAGACAGTCTTTATCGGAAAGATTGGGAAAGATATGTTTGGAGACCAAATGCTCTCTCGTTTAAAAGCGGAAGGTATAGATACAAGTCATATTTTTAGAGATCCCAATGAAGCAAGTGGAGTTGCGTTAATTATGATAGATTCTAATGGTGAAAATATAATTGGGGTTGCTCCTGGAGCCAACTTTGGATTAACTCCTGACGAGGTAAAGATTAAATCAGACTTAATAAAAAATGCTGGAGCAATAGTTATTCAAATGGAAATTTCAATTGCAACTATTGATGCAATATTCAGAATTGCTTCACAAGGAAATGCTATTAAAATATTAAATCCAGCACCTTTAAAGCCGATTCCATTGGATACACTGAAGAAAGTTGATATTATCGTCCCCAATGAAGGGGAATTGTTAAGGTTGCATTCCTTTTCAATTCAAAAAGAACTTTCCGGTTCTAATAACGAAAAAATTAAGCAAGCGTCCAAAAGTTTAACTAAATTAGGTATTAAAACAATTATTACAACCTTAGGAAAGAAAGGTGCTCTAATTTATTATGGAGATAAAGATAAATTTGAAATTATACCAGCATTAAAAGTGCAAGCAGTTGATACGGTTGGAGCTGGCGATTGCTTCAACGGATGTTTAGCAAGTGCTCTCTCTAAAGGAAAAACCATATCAGAAGCAGCCAAGTTTGCAACAGCAGCCGCTTCAATTGCCGTAACAAGAAAGGGAGCACAAAAATCAATGCCTTATTATGAAGAAATAATTAAAAAGATAAAGAATTAAGAATAACTATTAAAAATTAAATTGTTATTGATTGAATTTATGAAAATGAACTTTCGTGAAACAATTTCCAGAGGATATAGCTCAATTTTAAGGAAGAATGGTTCTGAAACACTCCAAATGGACATTTTGCAAAAAAAAGGAGTTAATTGTTATGTAATAAATGGAGAAGAGCTAATAAAATTTGAAGTAAAAGATGTTTTATATTTTACTATAATAATTAACCCTAAGACTTACTACATGATTTTTAATATATCTAATTCAGATTTGGTTGTAACTTACTCCCATGATCCATCTCTTGATGAAGAAATTTATGACCCATATAAATACGAACATTCTGATAAAGTTGATATAGATCTGGAGGAACTCAAAAAATTTTTTAAAATCCCAGATGGATATGTCGATACATTACCAAAATGGTACAGCTTCAAGTTTACATATGAAAAATATAATTTAATTTTTATAAAACCTAATATGGGCATATCATGGCAACGACATGAAAAAAGAAACGAATTTTGGGAGATTTTAGGAGGTAATCCAATCATAATTAATAAAAATAAAGTCCATTATTTTGTAAAGGATCATAAAAAATTTGAAATTCCAATAGGTACTATACATTCTGTAATTAATCCAAATAGAAATAAGGATGAGTGGGTAATAATAAGAGAAAGTTGGAATGGAGATTTTGATGAGATGGATATCGAGAGGATATTCAATCCAAATCAATATTTTTAAATTAACTTTATGGAAAAACATCACCGATAAAAATTATTGTCTCTACTTTTTAGGGAAATACCCGAATCGAAAATTTTATAAACAATGAATGAAAGAAGTTTTGATTACAAATTTTGCTCACTTTTGAAAAAAATTTTTTAATTATGTTTTATTGAATTCAATATCTGAAAAAAGGAAAATATTGGAATAAGAAATAAAAATAAAAAGGTTTGAAGATATAATGCCTCCACCGGAAAATCAAGAGAAAAATGTTGATGATCAAGAGGAATCTAAAGAAAAAAATGAAAAGATTGCAGAAGAGGAAGGTAATATTAAAGAGGATAAGCTAGAGATAGAAGAAGAACTAGATGAAGAAGAGGAATTGGCAAAAAGACAATTTCTTTATAGAGGTAAAACAGTTGACGAGCTAAAAAGGATGAATATGGATGAATTTATTCAACTTTTACCAGCAAGACAGCGTCGAAGTCTTAAAAGGGGTCTTCCAAATAGACACAAGAAACTTCTCGAACGATTGAGAAGATCATATAGAGCAAAAAAGAAAGGTAAAGAATTAATAATAAGAACCCACTGCAGAGATATGATAATCTTCCCTGAGATGGTGGGACTTACTGTGGGGGTTTATAATGGACGTGAGTTTGTCACATATAAAATTTATCCAGAAATGATTGGGTGCTTTTTAGGAGAATTCTCAATTCCTACAATTCACGTATCGCATGGAAGCCCGGGCATAGGAGCGACGAGGAGCAGTAAATACGTGCCCTTAAAGTGAATTTCCTAAGAGGTTGAGCAAAAAAAATATATAAAAAATAAAGAATTAATGAAAAGGGTTAAATAAATGCCGGTATTTGGATATTCTGCAGAAGCGTTAAATCTAGATAAAGACCGTATTGCGAAAGCAAGTGGAAGGGATCTTAGGGTATCTCCCAAAATGTGTCGAGAAGTCTGTAATGCAATTAAGGGTATGAGAATTGAACAAGCAAAGAAATTCCTTGAAGAAGTTATTCTATTAAAACAAGCGGTTCCTTTTAAAAGACATAAAAAAAAGCAAGCTCATAGAAATAATCTTAAACGGTGGAAGTGGTATGCAGGTAGATATCCAATAAAAGCAGCTAGTATGATTTATGATATTATTACGAGCGTGGAATCTAATGCGGAATTTAGAGGTTTAGATGTTGAGTTGTGTAGAATTGTGCATGCTGCTACTCATCGTGCTCGCAAAATAAAGCGATATATAGAACGTGCTCATGGACGCTCTACCCCGAGATTTAAAAATTTAAGTCATATAGAAATTATTGTGTTTGAAGAATAAATAGAGGATAAAATATGCCGTTAAAGAGACATTTTATTGAAAGGGGAATAAAGCAGATGCAAATTAATGAATATCTTCGTAAAGAATTAAATAGATCTGGATTTAGTGGAGTTGATATTCAAAAAACGCCATTAGGTGTTCGCATCACATTAAGAACAAGCAGACCAGGCCTTGTTATTGGAAAAAGCGGTAAGCGAATAAGAGAGTTGACAGATGAGCTGCAACAAAGATTTGACTTAAATCTCCCGCAAATCGAGGTGGAGGAAATTCCGAATCCAGAATTGAATGCACAGATAATGGCTGAGAGACTGGCATTTAGTCTTGATAGAGGGCGTCAATATAGACGTGCATCATATTATATCCTGAGAAAAATCATGGCAGCTGGTGCGAAGGGAGTAG
>JAHLWE010000213.1 GCA_019058135.1 Promethearchaeota archaeon
AATCAAAATCACTATAAAAACCCCGTGTAGGGTACATTTCTCTTTAATTGATGAGAATGGGTATACTGGCAGAATTGATGGTGGGATTGGTCTTATGTTAGAATCCCCTAATATAGTGATAGAGGTTTCAAATAATTCTGATGGGTTCAAAATTGAAATTGATGAACCTCATGATGGATTTTTAACAACCATTAAAGAAAAAACGGAGGCGATAACAAATGCTCTTAATGTTAAAAATAAGAATTACCATTTCATAATTAAGGAATATTATCCGGAACATTTAGGAATTGGATCAAAAACTCAATTAAGCTTAGCAATCGGTTTAGCAATAGCTAAATTAGAAGGGGCAAATTTACCCATAGAAAAGATTACAAAAATAGTTGGGAGAGGAGGTACATCCGGAATTGGGTGGAGGGGTTTTGAACAAGGTGGTTTTATCTTAGATGCGGGGCACGATTTCGGTAATGGAAGAGAGAAAGAAACTTACTTACCTTCTTCAGCCTCTTCATCAGCAAATCCAGCCTTAACTCTCATTAGATACCCTATTCCTGAAAATTGGAGGTTTGTAGTAATTCTTCCTAAAGTAAAACAAGGAGCTCATGACCAAGAAGAAGTAAATATTTTCCAAGAATTTGCGCCCATTAATCGAGAAGAAGTCAATGAAGTTTCACATCAAATTATTATGAAAATTTTACCGGGATTAATAAAAAACGATTTAAATTGCTTTGGACAAGGAATAAAACGGATTCAAAAAATTGGTTTCAAGAAAATCGAAATAGAATTACAAGATCCAATCGTTAAAAAATTGATGAAATTTTTAGAAGCCGAAGAAGTAAAAGCTTATGGAATGTCCTCTTTTGGACCATGCATAGTTGCAATTACTGAAAATGATGAGTCTGCAAACATTTTAAAACCTAAATGCGAAGAATTTCTTAAAGATTTCGGAGGTACTGTTTTAATTGCAAAACCTAATAATACTGGAGCAGAAATAAAAGTTGAAGAAGAATAACACTGAAGAAAAAATTAAAATTCATTTTGCAAAAGATCTTACGGATAAAGAAAGGGCAACATTTGAGACAGGTATTAAATTAGGTGCCCTTTATCACATTTTATGCGGAATTCCTATTAATACAAATGAAAATGTCATTAAATCGATTGAAGTAGGTATAGAACAAGCAATATCTTGTCAACCTTACGTAAAATCTGTAAAAATAAACCTCAGAAGAGAAAATTTAAAAGGAAAAAAAGAAAATGAATTCGATTACGATGAAATCTCTGGTAAAACAATAGAAGCTGACCTAGTAGTTCAATTTAAGAAGGTTGAAGTTAAAGCAAAGATTAAATGGATAGAAGATTTTGAATACCCCTTGATGTATATTGCAGAATTAAATGAGCTTTAATTTTCTTAAGTATTTGATGAATATTTTTCTAAAAGTTTTGTTAAAAATAGTTAAAATTACATTTTTTTCTAAAAAAAATAAGAGATTAAGTTGTTACTTCCTTAACAGCTTCAGGATATTCTTCAATTTCAATTTTCTTTTTACTAGCTTCAATATCCATGATTTTAAGATAACGGATCTTCGTAAAGAACCAAATCAATAAAGGAAAGATAAACCCTAATATGGTACAAATAAAGAATAAATTTGTGGCTCCAATAAGTTCAGCGAGAGGACCTGCGATAATTGCTCCAATTGGAGAAATTGCCATTGAGATTGTATGGTCTATGGACATTATTTTTCCCACTTTGTCAGGAGGGACAGCAGTTTGCAAAATTGTCAAATAAGTAGAAACCGTAATAGGAAAGAATATAAAACTAATAAAGACTCCAATGCCCATAATAAAGAAAGCGCCAGTAGGAGCGAAAACTAAATTTAAATACCCACACCAAAAGATTAATGTCCCAACTATATTTATTTTAATTTTGTGCTTCCATTCTTTTTTAATCGAAGTAATCAAAGCTCCAGTAAGATTACCAATATTTATTGCAGTAGAGATTAGTGCTAAATCAAAAACAGCACCATTGTGGACAACATTTACATAATAAGGCATTAATGTAGAAATGGGTCTAAATACGATATTAAATATCATCGCAAATATAATCATGCTTAAAAGTCCAGGAATGGTTTTTATGATGCTTAATCCTGTTTTAAAATCTTTTATAAAAGATACTTTTTCAGCTTCTTTCGAATGTGTCTTTACTGAAGGTACTTTTATTAATAACAAGGGACCAAGTGCAATTAAAAATGTTATTATATCTATTAAGAATATCTGTTGAATTGGAAAAAATTCATAAAGAAGAGCGGCTAATGTTGGACCAATCATGAAAATTAAACCACTAAATAAGAAATTTACACCATTAATTCTTGTGAGCTTATCTTTTGGAATCATTACTGGAATAATTGCTTGTAATGCAGGCATTTGAAATGCTTGAAATACACTACGGATAGTGTTTATCATTAAAATAAGCCAAATATTTCTAATATCCATAAGGAATAGGAAAAATAAAAGGAACGTAGTAAATGCTTGTAGCGAATCAACAGCAGCAATTATCGCTTTTCGACTCCACCTGTCAGATAATACACCAGCAATGGGAGTGATAAATACCTGTGGTAAAAGAAATAAAAACATTGAAATTGAGAGATATATTGCACTCCCAGTTTCGACAGTTATCCACCATGTTATCGTGAAACCTACGATTAATGAACCTAAAACGGAGAACTGCTGTCCAGCTAGAAAAAATAGATAATGTCTAATTGTTTTTTTATCTGCCATTTTTTATCTCATACATATTAAATAAAACTTACTCAGACTAAAGTTATAGATTAATATTTTCTAACTTTTTAAAGATTCCACAGTGTCAATTTTATAAATAGATTAACAATACTAAGTTCAAGTAAAGTACGAACCTAGATATGAAGTAAGAAATACCAGACACTCATTTTTTTTTAAAATTATTCATTTATTTAATGAATATTTATCTAACACATAGACACGATCATTTTCCTTAACAGGAGTATCAACTAATATTCCAATGGTTATTCGATTATCTTTTGATGCTACTGGAGTTTCTGTTACAACCTTTTTCTTAATTTGAAGAGATGATATCTTTTGTCGAAGATAAGTATCGGTTTTTATTCCCATTATAATTATCTCATCTCCCACTTTTAATTGACCCCATGTAAGTAATATCTTTGCTGCTTTTTTCTTTCGAAAATAACTAAGAACACGCCCAATTTCCCTTTTTCTAAACTCTGAAACATTTCCAGATGTCTCGTGTTCAATTTCAGTGGCTTGGGGTTGACCGAAATAAAACCCCGTAGAAAATCCTCTATTATATGCTTTATTCAATTCCTTTAACCAGTTTTTTACCTTTTCCTGTGTGAAAGTTCCATCATAATATGAGTCTATTGCTTCCCGATAACATTTTGAAGTTATCTCCACATAAAGTGCATCGCGCATCCTACCCTCAATCTTAAAAGCATCAATATTGGCCTCAATAAGCTGTGGAATATATTTAATCATGCATAAATCTTTTGTATTCAAAAAATAGACTCCATCGTAAATAAAACTTTTACCAGTATCATCAGTAACAATCCAGCTCCTTCTACAAGGTTGTATGCATTTCCCCCGATTTGCGGAGAATTCAGGTGATTCTAAAACATCGGCTGAGAAATAACATCTTCCTGATATTGAAGTGCATTGTGCCCCATGTACAAAGGTCTCGATTTCTGCCTTCTTTAATTTTTGTTTAATTTCTTTAATTTGCTTAAGGGAGAGTTCCCTAGCAAGTATGAGTCTTTTTGCACCTAAACTTTCATAATATTTTGCAGACATAGAATTTGATATACTTGCTTGTGTTGAAATATGAAAATCAAGGTTTCTTTCTTTAGCTAATTCGATTGCACCTACATCATGAACAATAACTGCGTCAATTTCTGCGGCTGCAGCCTCATCTAAAACCTGTGAAAGTGTTTCTATTTCATTTTCGTAAATAATAATATTGGTTGTTAAATACGTTTGAATATTATTTTCATGACAAAATTTAACAACCTTTGGTAATTCTTCCAATTTAAAATTGTCTGCCATCATTCGCATGTTTAAAATTTCGATTCCGAAATAAACAGCATCAGCATTACCCAGCATTGCTTTAAGAGATTTCCAATTCTTTGCAGGACTCATTAATTCAATTTTTCTCATTCTCACTCTAGGTTTAAATTATTTTAATAATTAATATATTATGATTGTTGAATGCAGTTAAAGTCTTTTTCATTAGATGTTCAAAATAAAGTTAAGGAAAATGTAAAATGGACAAATTTACTTCTTAAAGATCCAAGGAAATTTCTTATTGAATCAGGGGAATCATTTACAGTTTATCGTACTTTAACCGATTTATTCGATTTGCCAATTGATCATCCTGATGTAGTTCAAGCTCATCAAGATATGTTGGAAGATCCATTAGTGGATATTCTTTTGGAGAATTTATCAGATTGGGAAAAAGATATAGTTACGGCTCATAATAAAGCAGATTATCTTCCAAACCAATTATGGCTCCTACTTGATTGGGGGGTTACGCTTGAAGATGATAAACGTTTCAAGAAAGCTTTTGATAAAATTCTTGCTCATCAAAATAAAGAGTTAGGACAATTTCTTGCTTATTCAAGAGTATATGATACAAAAACAAAGACAAAATATCCAATTTGGACAAGCGTTTTATGCGACCATAATTTAATTACAAGCATTCTTTTATTAGCAGGATTAAAGGATAATATTCACGTTAAAAAAGGACTAAAAAGAATGAAAGAATTATTAACAGAAACAACTCAAGGATGGGGGTGGAAATGCATCCCATGGCTTGGACTCAATCGCCGAGGTCCAGGAAGAGTAAATGATATATGTCCCATAATTGTTGTGGATGCATTGAAAGGTTATTGGGTTTTATCAGAAGATAAATGGCCAGAACATCTGATCGAAGCAGGAAAAACCTTGCTAAATTGTTGGATGAATCGATCAGAAGAAAAACCATATATGTTTGGGCATGGACGAAATTTTCGTAAACCTCGTGCACCATTTTTCTGGTATAATATAGGAACAATTCTTGATGCCGTGAGTCATTATTCAGAACTTGTAAAAACTCAAGCACTTAAGGAATTAGTAGCCGTGAGTTTACTTGCGTGGGAGCCAATTGGAGTAATTATTCCTAAAACTGTATATTTATATTTTAACTCATTTTCATTCGGGCAGAAAAAAGCACCCTCACCTTGGATGACATTGTTCCTTTCACGAATTTATAAACGTGCTGTAGATTTTGATCCAAATATCATAGATGCCGTGAAAAAAATTGACGGAAAGTCCTTAAAAGGTTCGAAAGGAGGACCGAAATCAAAAAAATCGTGAATAGATTCAAATAAATTTTATTTTTTTTTCTATATAATTCATGATAAAATCCATAGTTACTATTGTCTTATCATTTTTAGCAAAACGCTCAATTTGTTCATTATAATACAAGATTTTATCATAAAGTTTTTCATACATTTCTCTATTTCCTCTTTTAATTGCAATCTTTAGCCTCGTTGTGAGAATAATCGATTCAAGAGCAAGATTTTCAGCCCTATTTTTAAGATGAAATGATTCTCTTCTCTTAATGAAATCAAAAATTTTAAAATTGGCTTGGAGAACATTGTTATCCCCAAGATGAGTGGCTTTGGTTATTATTTTATGCTCATCCAACTCCCCAAAAATTACTCCCCACGATTCCTTTAAGTAAGGAATTTCATCTTTAATATCATAATAGGAATCTGGAAATTCTCTTTCAGTTAGACCTGAATTCTCACCCAATAACGCGGCTTGAGCGTAAAAATAAATTTTATCTACAAAATTGATTGAAACATATGGAAATTTAATCAAATTCTTATATGTATCTGTTTCAAGATACGGAGTCATCTGAAATGTGTTATTATCAAGGAATTTAACGCCCATACAAGCAGAATTGGGTATAACAATTTTTTTCTTTTCTAATTTTGTAAGAGTTACAGCAATTGCTTCGTATAGACGATTAAAGTTAATTCCGAATAATTCTTTAATGCTACTCATTGTTCAATTTATTTTGAAAATGAAATATATAAAAAAAAGTTGTTTATTTAAAATTTTTTATTTTTTAATCAATGATTCGAGTCTTTCTGTAAATATTTTTTCTGTTGCATCCATTTCAGGTACAATATTTTTAAGCACGGCAATCCAAAAGAAGGGAATAAGAATCCAAAAGAAAATTGATATCAACATTCCATAAACAAAACCAAATGTATCAGCAAAAATCGAACCGATCAAGGGGCCTATAGCTCTTCCAATAATATCAAAGAAATTAGAGGTTGCAAGCACTGTCCCACGATGTTCAGGAAGGTTTAAATCTACGACCGTTGCATACCAATTACCATTTACAGCACCATTTATAAATATTCCAATCATGAACAATATTAACCAAATTAAAATTCCGGGAATTAAATCCGGAGCTCTAAATGGTATAATTAAAGCAATGAAGATAAATGGAATAGGAATTATATTTCCCAATAATGCAAGTTTTACACGTGCTTTTTTGCTGCCTTTTTTGAATTGTTTATCTCCAATAAAACCAAATACTATAGTCCCAATTAGTGTGGCAAGTAGAATGAGTATTAAATAAATCAAAGTTACATCAGAAGAAATCCCATGATAGTCTTCCATATAAGCAAAGAGCAAAAATAATATAATACCTGTTGGAATTGTATCAACGAAATTAATAATTAACCAAACATTGGCTTTCTTTTTAAAGATTACTTTCAGGTCAGAAAAATTTATCCTATATGTATATTCCACTGCATCTTTTTCAAGCATATATGAATAATCTCTGCCAGCTCGAGATGGTTCTCTGAAAAAAATAAAAAGTAGAGCACTAATAAACCCGGCAATGCCTATAATTGAATAAGAAATACGCCAATCAATATTACCTAGAAATGTTGCTAAACCCGTTCCGATGGCCATTCCTATTAACGATGATATTGAAAAGAAAGAGAAACCCTTAGATCGATCCTCTTGAGAGACAATATCACCTATCAATGAGAAGATACACGGAATCAGAGCGCCATATCCAATTCCTGTCATGATAGTTAAGAAGAAAAACAAAAAATATCCATTCAAATCTGGCGGAATGAAGATAGTAATAAATGAAAATATTGAAAAAATTATCGTTCCAATGAAAACAATCCATTTTCTTATTATTTTATCTGCTAAAAAGCCAAATATTAACATTGCTATTCCTGTTAAGATGGTAAATGAAAATGTGAGTATTCCTAAGGGAGTAGTATTCCCTCCAAATCCAAAATAGTTTGAAATAATGAGGAGATTTGGAGAAATCATATTTGAAATGGATGAAATTAACGTAACGATCGTTATAAACAAAATTATTGCTAAAATAGGGATATTTCTAGAATTCGCATTCATAATAAATTCATAAT
>JAHLWE010000022.1 GCA_019058135.1 Promethearchaeota archaeon
TCGTTATTCTAAACCAGAGTACTCAGAAAATCAAAAAGCAAAACCAAATAAATTAAAAAAACTTCAGTATGCTGAAAAATTATTAGAGTGGATCATTAAAAAATTAAAAAATGAGATTTATTTCATTAATTCAAAAATTTCTTCAAATTATGTTCAGATTATTTCAATTAAGCAATATTCAAACTTCTTAAATATTTTATAATTTTAATTTTTTGATATAAGGTGATAATCTCTAATACCTTCCTCAGAGATCATAAAAATCGTCTTTCTTTCAGGTAAAAAGTCTGAATTAATAATATGTGCTGATCTTTTGTTTTCTCCAACATAACTGAAAAAAATAAATTCTGAAAAAGAATGATTAAGCAATCGAACTGCGAAGGGTTTAACTGGGAAGAACGACTCTTTCGAGAAGTTTGGTGAAACTTGACCTATTAAAATTGATATCAAATTATATTTTTTTGTTAATACGTTTATTTTTTTAATGATTTTCAAAAATTTTTTTGTTTGAGTTATTTGATTCATACTTTCATTATTTTGATCAGCTCGAAAATGATTTGTTAGGGAATCGATAATAAACAACTTATAATCATAAGTTTTTATTAAGTCTTCTATCTTCTCGAAAGTAACATTTAAAGCAGTACTTCCAATAATATTAAGAACATTTATGCTCTTCAAAACTCTTTTTGGCTCCAGATTTAAACTTGTTGATAATTGGTTAATTCTTTCTGGTTTGAAATTGTTTTCGGTATCCAAGAATAATGTTAAATATTGATTTTTCTTGATTAATTGTTCATTAAATTTTTGAGCAATATTTGTGGCCAATTGAAGGCATAATTGAGTTTTTCCAGTAGTAAATTCACCAAAAATAAAATAAACAACACTTGGAAAAAAACCTCCATTTAATATAGTATCTATATTGGTGCTTCCGGAACTTAATGGGTTTGATTTTTTTGAAATTTTTTCAATATCTTCTTTTAACCATAATATTTGATTTCCGGTTGATATTTCTTTTTTTAATTGCATTGTTGATTCGGGTGTTAAATATAAAGTTTTTTGGATTTCTGCATTATTAAGATGATATAAAGTGTTAATATTACTTAGATTGGTGTTTTTTATTTTTTTTTTGAGGTTTTTATTTATCATTAATCCAAAATAGTAAAGTTAAAATTTAATTTTTAATAGTTTATAAAAAAATCAGTTTATTAATCTATTTTATTTTCATTTTCTAATAAAAATCTGGTTTATATAATTTTTTGAGTAAGAAGAACCTAATCGAGATGAGGAAAATAAGTAAAAAGAAGCGTGAGATTTGTGAATACTGCGGGGGTGAATTTATATACCTGTCCAGACATAAGTGTAAGGTTAAGCAGCGAATAGAGAGTGAGGATGAGGAAACGGAACAAGATCGAAGGCAAACAAGATTAGAATTTTTAAGAAAAGAATTAAGTAGAAAATTAAAAAAAGATGAAACCGTAATTCTCGAAATAATTAGACAAGAAGGCGAGATATTCTTAGAAGAATTAAAAGAGAAGGGAAATATTTCCAGTAATAAGATTGAAAGAATTTTAGAATCTTTAGAATTAAAATCAAAGATAAAGGTTCAGAGAGAATTAGATACTGCGAATTGGACGAAGCGTATTTCATATATCGAAGATTTAAGAGAAGAAACTGCTAAAGAGTCAAAAAAAATTGATACACGAAAGGATAATTTTGTTTGGGAAATGGTTTGGCGTGTACCCTGTTTTTTATGCCCTTTCATAGAAATATGTGATAACACTCAAGTAAGATTTAATCCTATGTTTTGTTCATGGTTAACTGATTGGATCTGGCACTGTCTCGATAATAAAACGTATCAAAATCCCTTTGAAGGAATAGATATAAATATTAAGGAAGAATAGATTGACAGACTAAAAAAATTTCATTACTTCTAGATCGAGTTGCTTCTGGTATAAATTTTCTAACTTTATGAAATTTTTCTTTTACTGATTTTAAGAATTTAGGTACTTCAGATCCTTCAAAACATTTTAAAATAAGAAAACTATTCTTTTTAAGCAAATTAATCGCTATCTCTAATATTCGATCACAAATTTTGATCTGGCTTACTTGGTCAAGTGTTTTATTACCAGTTTTTTTTATTGAACAATCGGATATTATAAGATCAATTTTTTTATTGTCAAAAAATTCATTTAATTTCATTTGTAATGATTTATCATGAATATCCATTTGTAAAAAATCTACACCATTAATGGGAGTTATTTTTTTTAGATCTATCCCTAAAATTTTTGGTTTAATTTTTTTTTTAGTTTTTTTTAAATTATCGGAGATAAAATCTATTGAGATTTGTAGCCAAGAGCCGGGAGCACATCCTAAATCTAATAAAGAATAAACATTTTTAAAAATATTAAATTTTCTATTTATTTGAATTAATTTATAGGCAGATCTTGCTCTATAACCATATCTTTTTGCATTTTTATAGTAATGTTCTTTTTTATGTTCTTTAATCCATTTTTTACCCATATAATTCATCTAATATTTTAAAGTGATGATAGCAACCTTTTTAGTTCTTTAATTTCCATATTTGTTTTTATTGAAATGAAGTCAAAATGGGTTCTTGAAGCTAAATAACCTTTTTCTTTTATTTTTTTGATAATAAGATCCATTTTGGGCACAGATTGAAGTGTTAATTCTTCACAGAGTTTATGAATATTATAATATGATATAGGCATATTGATTTCTTCTAAAGTAAAGCTTAGAATTTTTTCAATTTTATTCTTATTTTTAAAGTCAGAATATTTATTTAATTCAATTAAATAATGTAAAAAATCTTCTTTATGAATTTTTCCTAACCATAATGGACCTGCAAGGTCTAAATTTTGATCTTCTTCACATGACATACAAATATGTGGGATTTGTAAGATGTTGCCTTTAAAACTGGTTCTATATCCGCAATTATTACAATGAAAGATATAGCCATAATTTTCAATATTTTCAAAAATTCTTTCTTTATTTTTAAAAACGAGAGCAATTATTCTAATAAAGTGGTTAGAGTAAAAGGTTAAAAGAGGGTGAATCCCTAAATTATTAATATTAGCGATTCTTGAGATAAAATATAATAAAATCCTTGCGCCAATTTCCTTACAATAATCTGTATGGAGTGGTTTTGACATATATTTTCTTAGACAAGCTTTCTTTCTAATTCCAAATAAAACAGGAGTATCTGTAGCTGTTATGCAGATTAAGCTATGTTTTTTCTTAATTGCTTTAAAAGCAGAATCAATGTATAAGTTTGGCGTTCCAAATGGATCTATTGAAATTATATCAGGTTTTTCATCTTGTTTCATTAAAGCGAGTTCTGAAAATAATAAATTTGCACTCTTTTTTGAAATTTTAATTAGTGATTCTACGTCCTTTAAATTATTTATTTGAATATTTTTCTTAATTAAGTCGATAGCCATTGGATTGATGTCATTAATATATATTTTTTTTACATTTTTACATTCTTTTAACATTCTAATTGAACCAATTCCAGAAGCCGCCATAGAATCTACAATAACAAGTTTATTTTGATTGAATAATTTATTGTAAGCCATTATGGCTAAATTAGTAACATCTCGATTGATTTCCATTTTTTTATTATAAAAAACAACCATAGATTTTGAAGGAATATTATTCTTATCAACCGAATGTAAGAAAAAATTAGCCGACCCTTCTTTTTCTACAATAAATTTGTCATTTTTAAATTTTTGATTGTTTTCATTCATCTTTAAAGAATAATCCCTAAAAAATTTTATTTAATCTTATTAAATCCAGAATCATCAAGTTTTACATTAATTTCATATAATATTGATTGTGGTCGATTTTTTAATAATAGAATTCTTTCTGACATATTCTCAGTTCTTAGAATTTGAATGGTATTAGGTACCCAATATTCTGTTACCTTTCCACCCTTTTCTTTTATTAAATAATTTTCATTTTCTTTAATTGTTGTTTCATAGTTAGTAATTATTACATTTATTCCAAATCTTTGATTTAAATGAGTTAAAGTTGCTAAAATTTGATTCAATTTATGATTTAATTCGACATTTTTCTTCTTCTTTGTCTTATCTGTTTTTAACGAATAAAGATCAAATGGACTATCGATTATAATTAATTGAATTTGGGAGATATTTTTATTTTCAACTCTCTTTAGATCTAATAATACAAATTCCAAATTTAGAACGTATTCTAATAAATCATCAAAATCCTCTATTTTAATAAAAATTATTTTATTTGATTTTTCCTTATCAATTTTTCTCTTTAGGTTTTCAAATTTCAGGGAAGGAAATTCATCCTTTGTGTAGATAAAAATTACTTTTTCATTTTGTTGTGAAAAATTTAAAGCAATCTGAAGTGCTAATGTTGTTTTACCTACCCCAATATCGCCCCAAATTGAGAGAATTCCTTCAGAAAAATCAATATTTTTAAATAATTGAGTTAAAAAAGAATTTTCATTCGATATTAGCATGTTTTTTTCAAACAATAATTAGGAAAATTGATATATAAATTTATTATTTATAAAATTAGATTGAGAATAAAATTATATATTTACAGTAACAATTCTCGTTTTTTTTATAAAATAAATAATAGTTTAAATGAACTTAGAATCCCCTTTTATGTTTTAAATTATGGTGTAAAATTAAGAAATATTAAAGGAATTATTCTTACCACACAAAAAGAATTTGATGGAATTTCTTCTGAAAATCTTAAAAATCGATTTTTAATTTATCAAGACACCCAAGATTTTGAAGAATATATTATGCATGTCCTTGCAGCTCATAAATTTAATTTTAAAAAGAGATATCTTGAATTAATATTTTCAATTGATCCAGGTAAAAATAATAGTGGGATTGCAATTTTCTTAGATGAGTATTTTTTGATTTCTAAAATCTTACACAATCAAACAGAATTTGTCGATTATATTGGAAAATTCATCTCTTATTTTAATTCTGATAAGTTAAAGCCAATTATAATAAAGATCTTCTTTGGAATAGGAGTTCCGAGTTTAGTTGAGTCTTTATTGGAAGTTTTGTCTCGTAAATTTAAAGAATTTATGCCAATCTTTTATCTTGTCGATGAAAGAAATACTTCTAAAATGAAATATGATAAACACATTTTTAAAATTTCAAAACATGAAATTTCGGCAATTTGGATAGCAACTCGTGGAATTAAGGCAATAAAATCTATGAATATATTAAATAGCAATGAAGAAGATTCTCAAAGTGAGTTTCCTAAAAAATTAAATAGTGAGATAAAATTTGATATCAATTTAGCCAAAAATGTTTATTTTGGAAATTCATCAATTTCTGAAGCTTTAAATTTTAAACAATAGAAATAAATTTTTTATTTATTATTTACTTCATTATTTAAATTTTTTTTAAAAATTAAGATAAGGGCTGAAAAAATATTATGCGCCGTATAAATTTTCCTTTAAAATTTTAACTATTAAATTTATCTTAAGTTAATCTTTTTCTTTAGCTAAATAAACAGATGCTTTTGATATTTCATATTTTAAGGAAAATTTTGACCCAATTTTATTATATATCGATTTTAATATGAACCAAAATATGATTACTAGGATTATAAGTGGTATCCATATGGTGTACATATTAAAAGCATTCCAAAAAAAACAAAAAATAAAGCTTTATCTTTCGATAGATATACTGCAAAAATCTATGTCTCCATTCTTTTTTTTAATATTTTGTTTTATACGAGTTGTATTTAAAAATTATTGATAATATTATCTATAATTTTTTTTTTCCTTTAAATTCTTATGCCAATTGTATTTCAAATTTTTTCTTTCTTTAATTTTTTTTCTTTTGGCTCTACTTATTTAAATAGGTAAAATTATTCTCTATAATTAAATAAGAGATAAACTTTTATAAATTTATGAACAACTCTGTAGATAAATATAAAAAACAGAGGGAAATTACGAAATCTTCAACTCAGTTCAAAGTTAATGAATATCTTGAATTGAGATTGGAGGGTAAAAATACGAACATTTATGTGAATGGAGAGCGCTTCGATCAGTGCAGATTTTTATTGCTGGACATTCCTATTAATGAAATCAAATCACTCGATGAGATAGAATCGATTGATGAAGCAGCTGAAAGATTAGACCATTCGTTAGAACCATTGCATTACGAGCGCGTCGAGAAGATCCCCCCCGAGGTCGAGTTCTGGGGTCATTGCTCGAACCTCCAAGTCTGGGCCGAGAATAATTACGATACCCGTTTAATTCACAGCAATTTGGCATTTCCCTTACTCTTAGAATTAAACTATGCAGGAGATCAAGTTGCAAAGAGGGTGTTTAAGGAAGAAATCGTGAAGAGGTTTTTGAGCGGGCACCCTTCGGTTATGCAATATTTATTTGAAGAAGAATTTTTAAATTTCCTTAGCGATGACGAATACGAA
>JAHLWE010000023.1 GCA_019058135.1 Promethearchaeota archaeon
CCTTATCGTAATTTTTATTAGACATATATATTCTTACTCTAAGTTATAATCAAAATTTTGTAATTTAAAAGATATTTAAATCAATCTAATGATAAAATTATTTATTATGTTACATATCTCGTGTATGAATTTATATTTTAATATTCTTATTATTACAAAAAAAAAAGAAATGTTATACACAACTCGTATCTCTTTATATTAAATTTTAATTTTAATATACCAAAAGAAAAAAATTTCCCTAACCCTCCATAATTTTTAATTCTTTTTGGTTATGTTCCAAAATAAAAGTATTTTAAAGTTGGGATTAAATTACTAAAATTAAAATATTTGATTTATTAAAAATCATAAAATTGAAAATGATAAAACTATTAATTAGAAATGATAAAATTTTATTGTCAACTTTATTTTTTAATTGGAATGAAATGTTTTTTATTAAAAATGATAAAAAAAAATAATGCACCAGTATTACAAATAGCTCTTGACTTAGTAAATTTACATAGAGCTTTACAAATAGCAGAAGAAGCTATCAAAGGAGGAGTAAATTGGATTGAAGCTGGAACTCCACTTATCAAATCCGAAGGCATGAATGCTGTAAGAAAATTAAAGGAGAAGTTTCCTAACCATACAATTGTAGCAGATATGAAAACGGTAGATGGAGGATCTGCAGAAATAGAAATAGCTGCTAAGGCAGGAGCTGGAGTTGTCCTCATATTAGGAGTAAGTGATAATACATCAATACGTGAAGCAATACTTGCCGCTAAGAAATATGGTGTTAAAATTGGATGTGATTTAATCGATGTAATTGAAGAAAAATTTATAGAAAGAGCGTTAGAATTAGAAGAAATGGGCGTGGATATTATTTGTGTGCATGTGGGCGTTGACCAGCAAATGATCTATGGTGGCGAAAAAACGGTAGAATTAACAAGAAAAGTTGCGGAGAGATTAAAACCAACAACTCTTGTTGCAACAGCTGGAGGATTAAATAGTGAAACTGCTTATAAAGCAAGAGAAGCTGGAGCGGATATAATAATTGTTGGAGGTGCTTTATATAAAGCAAAAAATCCCGAAGAATCCGCAAAAACAATTTGGAAATCAATCAATGAAGCAAAATCTATCAAAACTGATTTATTTAAAAAATATAGTGAAGAAGAATTATATGACGTTTTTATGAAAGTATCCACACCAAATATTTCAGATGCGATGCATAGAGAAGGAGAAATGCAAGGCTTATACCCTATTTGGATTGGAACTGATAAAGAACCATTAAAATTTGCTGGTAAGGCTGTTACAGTTCGAGCATATAATGGAGATTGGTCCAAACCCGTGGAATCTATTGATGTTGCACAAGAAGGAGAAGTTATTGTTATTGATGCTTGTGAAGGAAAAGATGCAGTTTGGGGTGAACTTGCATCATGGAGTTGTATACAAAAAGGAATCGCTGCAGTAGTTATTGATGGCGCAATAAGAGATGTTGATGATATAAGAGAAATAAGATTCCCCGCATTTGCCAGATTTATAACACCGACCGCTGGAGAACCACGAGGTATGGGAGAAATTAACACACCAATTGAATGTGGAAACCAAAAAATTGAGGCTGGAGATTGGATAATTGGTGATCAATCCGGAGTTGTAGTAGTTCCAAAATATAAAGCAAAGGAAATTGCAAATAGAGCTATTGATGTATTAGAAAAAGAAAACAGAATCAGAGAAGAAATTCAGCGAGGTTCCACTTTATCTAAAGTATTAAAACTTAAAAAATGGGAAAAATTCGGCTGAAAACATCTTTAAATAATTAGATTAAAAGATTATCTCTTTTACCTCTTCTAAAAGAGTTGATAAATTAGATTTAATTAAATCGACATTTCCTTCTTCCCTAGTTGATTTTAAACTTAAAAATAAACGTATTGGTTTTTTCTCACCTTCTGTCGTAAGAATTAACAAGGTTTTAACATATGTGAAATTACCCTCGAAAAAATCTAACTTCTCATCAATTTTAACCTTATTATCTATTAACGCTTGAAAAAATTCGAGATCTTCATTTAGTTTTGGTATAATTTTTGTATCATACTCTTTTAAATCCATTACATCCTTATAATAATCGGAAATAATCAACCCTTTATTGGAGAATAATAAAATATAATCACAAGAGAAATTTTCTGCGAATTCTTTTAATTTATTATCCGCACTTTCTAAAAAAAGAATCTTATTCAAAGAAGAGGATAATGCTCTTGTGAGCGAGTAAATATTATAAATAGATGTATCGAAAAATCGAAAAGCCATCTTGGGATTTGATTTTTGAATTAAATCTACCAACATTCGTTTCCTCTCGTTAAATTCCTCAAGATTTTTATATTCAGGATCAAACTTATGAAAACAAATATTTATCTCATTATTATACTCCAAATCTCGATAAATGTCCAATAACTCATGTAAATAATCAATTGATTCCTCAAATCGTATTTCATCTTGAATATCAATCAAATATAATATTGCATCAGTATCCTCGAAATATATAGGACGATTTACGTAAATATTTCTAAATTTTTCTTGTCCTCCCATATCCCATAAATTTAATTGATGTTTTCTTAAAATTGTACAAGTAGAATAATCTATCTTAATGGTTGGTTTTAAATCTTCAACCTTCTCCCAAAAATTATATTTTTTTCTTATCGCAATTAAATAACTGGACTTTCCTGCATTATCTAGACCCGAAAGAATGATCTTATATACCTTTAAATCACTTTGTTGCACCATTTTTTAGAACATCTCGAATTTTTCATAATATGTTTTTATAATACAATTAAGTATAATGAAATAAATAATGATATATATTTTATTATTTAAATGGCTGATTTTATTGGCATTTTATTAACAATCGACGCAATTTTTACATGGGCTTTTGCCAGTTTAGTATATAAATTCGGCTTACAAAAAATAGAAGCTCCACAAGCTCTTTTACCTAGGTTATTATTAGTTACCCTCTTTACTTTTGCTATATCCTTATTTTTTGGAAATTATTTAATATTCACTGGATTGAATTTTCAACAATTGATCGATTATGA
Organism: Promethearchaeota archaeon; assembly: GCA_019058135.1. Taxonomy (GTDB): domain Archaea; phylum Asgardarchaeota; class Lokiarchaeia; order Sigyniarchaeales; family SOKP01; genus 6H3-1. The sequence continues at coordinate 3,063 of JAHLWE010000023.1, forward strand.
TATCGCTTGTATTATTTCTGGAGTTACTGTTACAATTGGAGATCTTCTATATTTTCATTCATTAAAAAAAATTGATGCTTCTCGAGCCTATCCCCTTAGTTCATTCTCTTTAATTTTTGTTTATCCATTCGCAGCAATCTTTTTTGGAGAAATAATCACTTTTTCAATTTTGATAGGAGGTACTATTATTTTAATAGGTGGTTTTTTTTTAAGTTCAAAAGATAAACCTAAGAATGAAATATCAAGCTCAAATAATGTAAATGAAAACTCTAATAACCAAGAAAAAAAAATTAAAGTTAAGCAAAAATCATCCGAAGATGTATTCATAGGAGTAATACTAGCTCTAGGTACGGCATTCTTCTGGGCTTTAGCAATTGTTTCATTCAATCAAGCCAGAATTATCGCAAATGGAGAAGTTTTTGTTACAAATTTTATTCGAATTATAAGCGCCACAATATTCATTTCCATATTTGGAATGTTTAAACATAAATATTATAAAGGATTTAAAAAAGAAAATAGAATCCACTTAAAATATTACATTTATATTGGTATTGCTGGTTCCTTGTCCTTGGGTCTTGCAGATGCATTATTCTATAAAGCAGCTGAAATAAATGGATTAATTTTTACTTCTACAATAACTGCAAGCACACCTTTAATTCAACAACTTGCCTCTGTTTTAATATTAAAAGAAAAATTTCGTAAGAGATTTTTAATTGCCGTAATATTAATTATTTTAGGAAATTATATTATAATTTTCTTATAAAAGATTGATAATATAGGGTTAATTATGAGTGAAAAAGGTTATGAATTTCTCGACCATATCTCAGACGTCCAAGCTAGATGCTGGGGTTTAAATCTTAAAGAAGCGTTTTCACAAGCAGCACTTAGTTTATTTGATACGATTACAGACATCAGAAAAATTGATAAGAAAATCTCAAAATCGATTCAAATTGCAGCAGAGGATAAAGAATCACTACTATTTGATTTCTTAAGTGAATTTTTATATATTTTTGATACTGAAAATCTGATTTTTTCCGAGATTAAAGTGATTAATATTGATGAAAGTCAAGATGGATATATGCTAAATGCCCAAGTAATAGGAGATTTTTTCGATTCGGAAAAGCATTCAGGTGGAATAGAAGTAAAAGCAATCACTTATTCATATATGAAAATTGAAGAAAAAAAAAATAAAGTAATAATTGAAGTAATTTTTGATATCTAACCTTTAACTACGCCTTTAGGAATTAATCGCACAATCTTTTTGACTATTCCAAGATCATGGCTAACTTGAACAACCTGATCGATATTCTTATAAGCTCCGGGTGCTTCTTCTGCTAAAACTTTCATTGAAGCTGCTTCAACTGTAATTCCATGCCTAGCCAGATCATCCTTGATTTTTTCGCCCCAGAATTTTTTCTTCGCTTTTGTTCTAGATAATTGCCGACCAGCTCCATGTGCAGTTGATCCAAAAGATAATTCCATAGCCTTTGGTTCTCCAACACATAAATAACTTGCTGACCCCATAGTGCCTGGGATCAAAACCGGTTGCCCAACTGCTTTATATTCTTCAGGAATTTGGGAATGACCGGGAGGAAAGGCTCTCGTTGCACCTTTTCTGTGAATATTTAATTTTATTTTCTTACCTTTAATAATATGTTCTTCAATTTTTAAAATATTATGACAAACATCGTATACTAGATTTAAGCCAAGTTCTATTGAGTCTTTTTTTAAAATTTCCTTAAACGATTCCCTAACCCAATGTGTAATTAATTGACGATTATTCCACGCAAAATTGGCAGCACAAGCCATCGCACTTAAATAATCTTTTGCTTCTGGTGTGTCTGCCTTAAGATAAGCAAGCTCCCTATCAGGAACTACAATTCCATATTTCTGCATAGCCTTATCAAATATTCTTAAATAATCTGTTGCAATTTGATGCCCCATTGCTCTAGAACCAGTATGCACCATCACTGTGACTTGCCCTTTTTCTTCTATTCCCAATACTTTTGCTATAGATACATCATAGATTTCATTTACTTCCTGAATTTCTAAAAAATGATTTCCAGATCCCAATGAGCCGATTTGGCGGATTCCCCTCTCCTTAGCTCTTCTTGAAACCTTGCTAGAATCGGCTCCCTTCATACATCCATTTTCTTCACAAAATTTTCCATCTTCTGGGTATCCATATCCATTTTCTATCGCCCAGTTCACACCATTTTCTAAAGCTTTATCCAAATCGCTATAATTAATATTTAACTTACCTTTAGAACCCAATCCACTCGGAACATTTTTGAAAAGTGATTTAACCAAACGTGGTAATACATGTTTTATTTCCTTCCCTTTTAGACCTGTGCAGAGGAGTCTGACCCCGCAATTAATGTCCTGCCCAACGCCACCAGGTGAAGCTGCCCCCGTTTCGGCGTCTGTTCCAGCCACACCACCGCTACAGAAGCCATAACCTTGATGTGCATCACTTAGAGCAATAACATGTTTTACTATTCCATCTAAACAGGCGACATTAGTTATTTGATCAAGAGTTTTATCTCTTCTTATACTTTCCATTAAAAAATCATTTGCATAAACTATCGCTGGCACTTTCATTTGAAATTTCTTTATCTCTCCATAAATTCTCTGAAATTTTGTTTGCGGAGATATTTCCCAAATATTCTCTGAAATTTTTTTTATGTCCATAATAAGTTTATAAGTTTATAAGATTAAAAAACATAAAAAAATTCTTTTTAAAATTTTTTTAAATACAATTATAAATACAATTTTTTACTAATTATTTAAAACTAAATGAAGTTATTTTCTAGTTTATAGGTGTATCTAACATAATTCATAGTTTCTATTTAATCCATCAACTTACAGGAATTTGCATGATTTATAGGAAATATGGAGTGATTGAATTAAATCAAGATCTAGTTTCGGGGTTTCTAACTGCCCTAAAGGACTTCGCGAGCGAAATAAGCAAAGGTAAAGGCCAACTCAAGATTGTAGATATGCGACTCTTCAATTTAATCCTTGTTTTTAAAGCGGGCGTCTTAGTGGTGGTTGCAGCTGATAAAAACGATTCTAGAGAAATCGCCCAAGCGAGACTTGAAGACATAGTGGATGTTTTTATGGAAAAATATTCTGAATACATTAGTGAAGATAATTGGACAGGAGATATTCGTATATTTCAAGGATTTGAAACAATTATTGATAAAATTCTCGAATATGGGAAAGCATCGGAAGTACCTATAAGGATACCTATCTTGAAAATCTATAAAAAGGACTTTGAGAAGTCACAAAAAAAGATAGCCAAAAAAGGGTTGATTCTTGAAGAAATAGATTTTAGATCAAATATTGAAGAAACTCAAAAACCTGAATGGACCTTAAAGAGATTACCTAAACAAGTTGTAAGTCAAGGAATGCTTTCAGAACAGGCATATGAGATTTCCCATCTTTGTGACGGATTTCATACTTTAGAAAAAATTGCAGAAGAAGTGGGTATTCCAGAAAGCAATATAGGATTAATTATTGATGAATTAGATGAGCTTGGATTGCTTAAATTTATAACAATTCAGTAATTATTAATAGATTTTCAAATTTTAAACTAGATCTATTTTTATCCTAAAATTTTTAAACTTCATTCTTCTTAAATTATTTAAAACTTATATTAAGAAGAGATTATAAAAATGACATATATGATTTTCATCTCAACCGTGCCTAATCTTGAAGAAGGAAAGAAAATTGCACGTCTTCTAGTAGAACAAAAAATTATTGCATGCTGTAATATCATTCCTAATGTGATTTCAATATATGAATGGGAGGAAAAAATTGAGGAAGACAATGAACTTTTATTAATCATTAAAACCAAAAAAGAAAACAGTAAAAAATTAATTGAGATTATAAATAGCATACATAGCTATGAAGTTTCTGAATGCTTAGGTTTTGATATTACAGAAGGATCAAAGAAATATTTAGATTGGATGGATAAAATAATAAAAATTTAATATATCTTATGCAAGTTCCTTGGATTTTTAAAATTGATTGGGTTTTTTGGGACACGATTATTATTTTCTTATTAATTATTTTCCTAATCTCAGTTAAAATTTTTAAGAATACACATCGTTGGCGAAATTTTTTATCGAATCCTTTAATTATGGAAAATAAAACCAAGAATTTTGAAATTCAATGTGGGGAACAAGAAATTTTTAGAATTTCCTTCACATTGTTCGAATCTAAAATCAACGATGTCGCTGAAAATAATAACAACAAGACTTCAAATCTTCTGATCATTTTCAAAAAGAGGAGATATAATATATATCCATATGCAGAAGCTCTTGCTTCAATCGATCTTAAGGTTGTTGTTATAGATTTCAAAAAAGTTAGGAAAGTTGAAGGTAAAAAACTTGTTAAGATAAAAATTAGTGAAGGATTAATTGATAAAATTTCAAAAGCAATTTATATTCATTTTATTGATATAGGAGATGGTCCCGAGTACCAAAAAATTGTCTTTCTCTTTCCTAATTTTACTATTCAATTTTTAAAAATCTCTACACTAACAAATTTTTTTGATAAATTTTTTCTGATATTAAGTAATTTTTCAGAAAATTATGAGATTTTAAAGAACTTTTTAAATCAAGACATAATTGACAAAAAGAAACTTTATTTTATTATCCCATTAAAGAGATTATTAAAACTTGATGAAGATCAATTGAATAGAATCAATAGATTAAAAGATAATTATAAAATACATGAAAAAAATATATTAATTCTTGAAAAATCTTTTAAATCGTTAAAGAATTATGAAACAATTATTATTGGCTTTATTTTAAATAATATTTTTAATAAAAAATAATAAATATTAACTGAAAAGCGTTCAATGACAAGAGATAAAATTTCCATAGAATATTCAAATAAGGTTATTTATGATAAAAACCACTGGGGTATATTAGCTCATAAACGAGATAGAGCAAAAAAGATTTTACATATGTTTTATAAAGAAGGTTTAAACCCTTTAGTGTTTGGGAGTTTAGCACGAGGAGATGTGAAAAAGAGTAGTGATATTGATATAATTTTTCCCGATAAAATTCCTACATACAAATTAGAGGTTATTATTGATAAGAATGGAGAATATATTTTTGCAAAGGATATAATTCAAGCAACTCCGGGAGATACAATTAAGGCAAATATTTACTTATCCGAGCAAGAATGTTTAACAGTTCCTTTAACAAGGTTCATAAAAAAATCTTTTCAATTCTATCAATTTGGCGGTTGTCTTGATTTAGATAAGCTTTCAAAAAATGAAAGGGTTCCAGGAACAGATAAAAATTTAATATTAAAGATACCAACTAAATACGGTCATAATGAGCTTGAACTTAAAAAAAATGAATTATATGCTTCGAAATTGTTGAATATTGATCTAGAATTTATACTTCAAAGAATACGCGTTTTAACTAGAAGGGATAAAGTTGGCAGAACTGGAGTTTTCCTACATGAAAATCTAAATTTAGAGGATAATTTTGAAAAAGTGTTAAAGGATATTAGTGATCGAAATTCTTTTGTGAGAAGGATACTTATGAAGGGCTGAGGTTAAATAAGATTGACACGAGCAGAATTATTAAAAACTAAAGGTGAATCTTATTTTATTCGTGGGATTCCTAAAGGATGTAAATATTGTATAAAGGGACAAAAGGTCGTTCTATTCCTTAATGGAATTTGTCAGAAACCTGATCATTGTTCTTGGTATTGTCCTATCTCAAAAGAAAGGAAAAATAAACAAATAACATACGCTGATGAAATTCAGGTTAAAGATTATAAAGAAATATTAAAAGAAATTAGTCTTGTAAAAGCCAAGGGTGTTTCAATAACTGGTGGAGAACCTCTTACCCCTAATAATACAAATAAGACCTTGGATTACATAATTTTTTTAAAAAAAGAAATGGGATCTGATTTTCATATACATCTATATACGAATGGAGTTAATTTTAATGAACAATTAGCGCAAAAATTATCCTTGGCAGGATTAGATGAGATAAGATTTCATCCTTCTAAGGAGAATTGGATTAAAATTGAATATGCGTTAAATAAAAGTATGTCTGTGGGTGCAGAAGTTCCGGTAATTCCTGATAAAAAGAATTTGAAAACTCTAAAAGAATTTATCTTTTATTTAGATAAAATTAATTGTGATTTTATCAATTTGGATGAATTTGAAATGTGTTTTCCAAATAGTGAATCTCTTAAGTCTAAAGGATTTTTATTAAAAGAAGGAACAATTGCATCTGTTAAAAACAGCGAAGAATCAGCTCTCAAACTAATTAAAAGTATAGCAAAAAAAACAAAGTTAAATCTTCACTATTGTCCCATTATTTTAAAGGATCATTATCAATTAAAAAATCGATATAAACGGAGAGCAAGAAGTATTAAGGCACCCTATGAAGTAGTTAATAATGCAGGTCTTCTTATTTATGCACAAATTGAAGGTACAGAAGTATCTCTGAGGGAGTTTCGCGATAATGTCATATCAAAATTAAACTTACCTAAGGGTTTCTTTTCTTTTAAAGAATCAAAAATTAATTTACCATGGTATATTCCAGTTTACCAAAAATTTGTTGGAGAATTAAAAAAATATGAATTAGAGTGCTATATTATTGAAGGAATACCATTTCGCGACACATATTTTCAAATAACTGAGAAAACACCAATAAACTTAATTAATATTATTAAAGAATAATATATTTATTAGTAAAGTTGCTCATGAAATTGCCATTATCAATGATTATAAAAGATGTTACAAATAAAGATATAGAGGAGATCTCTTCTTTAGAAGAAAAAATATTTGGAATAGATGCTTTTTCTAAGGATCTTCTAAAAAAATTACTTAAAAATAAATTATTGTTCATAAAATTAGTTGATGAAACTGAAAAAATCCTTGGATTTGCTATTTCAATTGAGGGTGTAAAAAATAGAGCAAATATTATTAATCTTTTAATAAGAGAAGAGTATCAACATCAAGGATTAGGCTCTCTTCTATTAAAAAGGACATTAAAAGAAATAAAAAATAAAAATAAATTTAAATCAATTATTCTAAATGTAAAAACTGACAATGATGTCGCAATTCATTTATATCAAAAGTATGGTTTTAAAGTAATCAAAATAATTAATAACTATTATGAATCTGGAGCCTCATCAAATCTGATGAAACTCAAGTTGTAGTTGATTTAAAAATATCTAGATAATTATAAATATACCGATTTTGTATTATTTTAATATATAAAGAATATATATAGGGATAAGGAAAATGCCACAACTTGATGATGAGTTAAAGAAAGCTATTAAAGAGGGTAAAATTTTAAGTCCTGTTGACCAAACGGAAGTACACAGAATAAAAGCCGAACGAGAAAAAAGAATGCAAGAACTGGAAAAAGTAAAAGAGGCTTTAGAAAAGTAATAATATTATTTCAATTATTTTTTTCCTCACTTTTTTTTTAAAATATTCACTATATTTATTCCTAGATGAATAAATTTAACCTTTATGAGCTTGAGAAATTCTTTTGAAAATTAAGTATTACGATGATAAGAAAGGAGAATTAAAAGTTCAAATAGAATGTTTAAATGATCTCTGGGTCTTATTTAATGTAATTTACAAGGATGATAAAGCTATATCGAGAACTACAAGACGTATTGTCCTTAGGGAAGGAGATTCTGGAGATCGCAAACCTATGATCTTAACTCTTGAAGTAAAAGATGTAGCATTTCATGAATATTCAAATCGTCTGAGGATTAAAGGAATTATTTTATCTGGACCTGAAGATTTAATTTCTTTTGGCTCTTATCACACTTTCAATGTTTCTGTTGGCTCTATAATCACTATTATTAAAAAGAAATGGATGAAACAGGATTTAAGTCGAATAGAAAAAAGTTCAAAGGTTCAAAGTTTTCGAATCCTTGTTATCGCAATTGAATCAGGATTAGCTACGATTGCAATTATTTCGGATTATAGTCAAAAAATAATAACAAGTGTTAGGCATAATATCCCCGGAAAAAGATATGAAAAAACACTAAGAAATAAAGAAATTAGGGATTTTTTTGGTAAAATTGACACAATTATTGCAGATAATTTAGAGCGGATTGATATAAACTTAATTATTATTACTGGTCCTGGAGGCTTTAAAGAAAATTATGCAGATATATTAAAAAAAAGTCGTCCAAATTTGGTTCAAAAAATTAAAATCATTAATTCTAGTTCCGCAACCTCCAGCGCAATAAAAGAAGTTATAAAATCAAAAAAATTAGAAAAAATTAAAAAAACTTCACGGATAGTTTATGAAACTAATCTAATGGATAAATTTATAGAAGAATTAGGAAAAGATACTAAATTGGTATCTTATGGTTGGGATCAGATAAAAAATGCAGCGATAATGGGCGCGATTGATATACTACTAATTTCTGATAAATTATTAAGAGGTCTCTCATTTGATAAACGATCAGAACTTGAAGAAATATTAAATATAATTGAAAAAAAAACCGGGAAAATAGAAATTTTTAGTAGTGAGCATTCTGCTGGAGAACAATTAATCAGTTTCGGAAGTATTGCTGCTATATTAAGATATAAGATTTAAATTTAATTTAGAAAAAAAATTTTATAACATGCCTTCTGAGATAATTTATGTAGATAGGAACTCTGAAATTCCCTTATATGGTTTAGATTTTATTGGAATAATAGATCGTGGGACAAATATTTTAGAAATCAAACCTCTAACTCAGTGTAATCTTATCTGCAAATATTGTTTTGTAAGTGCTGGAGATTATATCACTAATTTTATAGTCGATGTTAATTATTTAATTGAAAATATTGTTCCTCTAATCGAAATCAAGGGAAAACACGATATAGAAATACATATCGCCCCATACGGAGAAATTTTACTATATAAGGATTTAATTAAGCTAATTAAAAAATTAAAATTAATAGATGGAATATACAAAATTTCTATGCAAACTAATGGGCTATTATTGAGTAAAAAAAGCATCATTAAGCTTGAAAAAGCTGGACTATCTCAAATTAATATCAGTCTAAATACACTTGATCAAGATAAAGCAGAATATTTAAGTAATTATAAAGGATATCAACTCCAACACCTTTTGGCCATGATTGATTTTCTTATGGAATCCAAAATTGATCTTGTCATTGCCCCCGTTTGGATTCCTAAGGTAAATGATCAAGATATCGAAGAATTAATTCGGTTTGTACAGAATTACCAGAATAAAGTAGATACTCCCAATAAAATTCGAATTGGAATTCAGAAGTACTTAATTTATAAAAAAACCGGAAGGAAAATAAAAAAAATTAGACCTAAAAGTTGGGGTTTTTTTTACAAACAGTTGAATACTTTAGAAAAGAAGCATAATATGAAATTAAAATTAGGACCTAGAGATTTTGGAATTCATAAACGAAAAAGCTTATCTCTTTCAATTCAGAAGGGAAATTTAGTTAAAAGCCAAATAATTTCTATAGGTAGATGGGATACTGAATACATTGCAAAAATTGATGATGATTGGGGTATTAAAGTTCTACTAAATAAAACTCAAAAAAATATTCCACTAATTGGAAAGAAAATTGATACAAAGATCATCAAATCAAAACGAGAAGAAAATTTACTAACGGGAATTATTGAAAATTAGCCTAAATATTTGTAAATTTTTAAAAAATATTATAAACATATATAAAATAAAATAATAAAAAAAAGGTAAATCAAATTGCCGATATTAACACCCGAGGATGAGATAGATTTAGCAAAATTTGAAGTGGAACTCGTAAAGAATTGGAATAAAATGATTGGCTCTCAAAAAAGTGTTACAGCAGCGTATATGAAATTATCTGACCTTATAATCAAAGAAAATTCTGCACGAGAAATTTTTTTAAGAACTTCTCGAGATGTGTATAAACAGATGAAAGTACTAGCAAGAGAAAAAATGTCTAATATCGATGAGAACGATGGTAAAATAATTCAGAAAATAATTCATGATAATGAGCAAATATATGAAAATAATAAAAATTTTCTTAACGCCATAAAAGATCTAGGATTACAAAGAGAATATCTACATAAAGAATTTCAAGAATTAACTGAATCTTTAAAGGATGTTTCTCAAAAAAGAAAAGCAGTTGTTCATAAAGCTTTAAAAATCGAAATATCTAAGAACAAATTAATTGAAGGAGAGAAACTAGAAATGTTGGACCAAGAATTTAAAAACATACAAAAGGAGTTTGACAGATCTAAAGGACGTTATTTGAAGAAGGTTGAACATATTGAATCTACGAGGAATGAAGTTAATTCTTTATGGAATAAATTAAAAGATTCTACTATGGGATTTGACTGAATTTAAAAAAATTTAAAATATTGGTTTAGAATCATTGAAAAATAAAAATGTAAATAATTAAAAATAAATATTTAATCGATTATAATTATATAGAAAAAATTTTTTCCTAGGGGATGATAAAAATAGCTGAAGAATTTAATTCAATGTTAGCTGCAACCCGGAAAGCACCGCTTGATGAAAAACTCCAAGGACTTGCAGATATCATTGAAAGTATAATGCAAATTGTGTTAAAAATTCCCAATTTAGTAGATCAAAGCTTATCTTTTATAAATTCAAGAATTTCTTCAATTGAAGGAAGGCTCACTTCATTGGAAACAAGAACTGCTCAAGGAGCTACGGCTGTATCAGCAGGAGCTGGAAGTCTGGCTCGATCCCCAGGAGCTCCACCACCTCCGCCAGGAGCGCCTCCACCACCTCCGGGACGTCCACCCGCTGGTCCTGAACCAGCGAAAGCAGCTAATCCAGTCTCTCTAAGAGGTGCTATTATGGGAGAGCTCAAAGATTTGTTTTCTAAAAGAAAAAAGATATAATAATTTTTATATTTCAACCTCAACCAAATACTTAATTCATTCAATTTGATTCTCGATTAATAAAATTTAATATTTATTTCTCCCTCGTTTTATTAATAAAATAGAAGTAAAAATATAATTTTCTCTTTTTCAAATTGCGAATTAATTACTCATTTCATATATTTTGTTTAAACATTAAAAAATGATTACTTTAAAATAGTTTTAATATCTTAAATAAGATTTTAGTTATCATTAATGTTTTAAATTAGATTTTCATTAATATTTTAACTAAATTTATTAAGCAGAATATGACTGAAAATACAAAAACGGTAAAAGTAATACATGATTCTCAGAGGAGGGTTCTAGAAATTTTATCCTTATTACGAGTGATGAATAATTACTATGGGAAAAAGAAGGATATTCAAAAGAAAATGAAACCAATTGTTTTAAAAAGATTTAAAAAGAGTATAAAAGAATTAGAAGAAAATTCCGATTGGTTATTTTCTGTTCCGACCACATTAAACTCTTTAAATGTAGAATTTATGAAAAAAAATGATGCTTTTCGATTTCCCGATGCAATACATTTGTTCGAGGCATGGATGAATCTTGGGATGGATGCTGTTTTTCCACGAGTTGTATTTAACTTTGATTTTCCAGGTGTATTACCAAATGAAAGAAAAAGGTCTGTATTTCAGTTTATTTACAATTTTTCTCGTGGATTTGGTTTTCCAATCATTTTTAATCCCACATTTTATGAACATAATATTGGTTTATTGAGATTCTTTAATCCATTATTAAAATGGGGCTATACTGTTTTTCACAAAGTAAATCAAGCAAATTCTCTTGTTGAAAGACGTTTCAATTTAAATAGACATCATCCTGGAGAATTTGAATCTGTGATAATTTCAGAATTTAAAGATGGATTTAAAGGCGTTGACACACTTTTACATGGTTATAAATTAAAAAAACCAAAACTAATCGGAAATTATGATAATTTAAATCAAGCCTTAGAAAATGTTGTATTTTCTTATTCAATAGGAGATCATGCAATGAGTATTATAAAATATATAGGACAAGAAGTTAAAGAAATCCCACTTATTGATAATCATTTTATAAAAAGAAAATATGATATTGATTTTTACCCTTATATCAAAAAATTAATCTCAACTAATAACGCTATTACTCTAAGAATTAAAGAATTAAGAAAGAAAATCACACAAAAATTAAAGGAATTTTCACTTATTGATAAATTAAGATTTAGATTAAGGAAAGGTAAAGTTATTCCTTTATCTAAAGACTTACAAAAAGTTAAAGATATTGAGTTAAAAAAAAATATCTTAGATAAAATTAGACAAAAATTATGGACTACTCCATTATATACTCATACAGTTCATTCACCTAAACAATATAAGCTCAGTTATACTCAGGAGGAAAATGATTTAGATGAATTAGAACAAGAAGAATCTGATTCAATCTTGTTAAAATTAGTAAGGAAATATGGAAAAAAATATAAAATCGAGTTCAATGAAGAAAAAATCATTGAAAAGCTTGAGGAATTAAGAGATGATATGGCAAAGATGTGGTTATATTTTAAAGAAAGACATCTTAATTATGCAAAAAGAAAAATGATGAAAATTACTTCAATGTCCGTTAATGATCCTAATTATCGAGAAAATATATTAAAATTAGTAGATGAATTGATACCAATTATAACAATTCATGAGATTTTTATACGACCTTTATCAGATTCTGTTTATCCCGAATCTATACCCCAAACTCAAAAAATGTGGTCTTACCTCGCAACATTCTTAAGCTCTAAGTATAATTTAATGGGTGTTAAATTAATAAAAACCTTCAATCTAATAGCATACTATAGATGGGCTTATTTTTTCAAAAAGAAAAATATAAAATTTAATCATTTTTTCGATTATATTATAAAATTACCTATTTGGGAAAATATCCC
>JAHLWE010000214.1 GCA_019058135.1 Promethearchaeota archaeon
GAAGATATATTCCGTGGTGGCTAGAAAGAAATTAACTATGGGTCGTTCAATTAACGGGTTCATAGCGGCTTCGCTTTATGCGGCGATTCGCGTTCATGATTTCCCGAGACTTCTAGACGAGATTTGTCAGAATAATCTTGTTCCGAGGAGAACGGTCCATAGGAGTTTAGGAATGATAGTAAGGGAGGTATTGCCGGAATTAAAATTGAAGTATCAGCCGATTACAGCGGAGAGTTTAATTTTTCGTTTTGGAAATGAGTTGAATCTTGACATGGCGACGCAAAAGCAGGCTGTTCAGATGCTCAGGAAAGCTTCCGAGAAAGGTTTAAAACGAGTTGGTAAAGATCCAAAAGGTTTAGCTGCGGCAGTTTTGTACATCGCAGCAAAGAACGGTCCTTCTCGTAAGACTCAGACCGATATTGCCCTAACCGCGAAAGTTACTGAAGTCACATTAAGGAGTAGAGCCAAACAGATAAAAATGATACTCTATAGCTAGATTATAGAAATCAGATACAACAAACACTTTTTCTTCTTTTTTTTAATTTTTTTATGGTTAAATTAGTTAAAATTATCTTTTTTTTTTTTTGAAATTAACATTTTTTATTATAGAACCATTAATCTTAATCACATAATTTCGACATCTTCCATTGCTTATCCTGCTTTAAATTATTATGGTCTTAACGGAATTGAAAAAACTTACCCTCTCCTATTACTATAAAAAAAATAAATTATTAGGAATCTAATCCAGTCTTATCTTTATTAATCTCTTATTCGGCAAGAGAGAATTCAAGGAAAAAAAGCCCCTCTCTGTGGAGATCTTAAGAGTAAAAAGTAAAACGGTTCTCACGAGAGGTGTTTTACCTTCTCTTTCCATAAAACAAGTTAAGGGAGCTAAATATTTAGTGGTCGCAGATTATAAAGAATCTTTTAGAGTTTATTCTTTTACATCTACCGGGGAATTGTTAAGCGGACAAAATATAGAAAAGACAGCAAAATTATTGACAATATTGAAAAAAGGAACTGTAAAAGAACATACATTACCTAAAGAACCTCCAAAATTGACAATCGGCGATATCTCTGCTCATTACCAAGAACAATTTAAAAAAGCACAGCAAAATCTGAATGATACGTTTGGATTAAATATTAAATACCCACTTTCGATTGCCGCCATTAAAAATTTAAATAAGGTCAATAAAAGAGAATTATGCGTTCAAAGAAATAAAATATTATTAAAAATTGATGTAAAATATTGGAAAACGCGAATATTTGAAGTAATTATCCATAGAGAGTTAATCTATTATTTTCTTCTCTCTTCATACCTCCCAATAATTTATAAATAGGTTGTTTTGTTGCTTTTCTAATAATATCCCATAATGCCACTTGAATGACGCTAGTTGCTTGAGGTATACCAAACATTATTCTATTGCTTGAATGATAAATTGTGTTGTAAATTTCCTCAGTCATGAAAGGATCTTTTTTTAATAGTAATCGCTTAAGCGCTTCATCAATAAATTTTTTATGAGCTTCATTACTTAAGTTCCAATGAGATAATCCCCATCCATCAATATCCTCATCGATTTTAATATTTACATATAAACCAGTAGCTTTTAGGGAGGGTATGGCACCAATTTTAATCTTAAAATCTAATTGTAATACATGCGTTAGACATCTGTAATTATCATAATTAGTTATAAAACAATGAATTATTAAATTATTTCTAAAGATTCCAAATGATGGTGAAAAAATAATTTCTTCTACTTTTAAAAAATCTATTTAATTTTTCTGTCAGGGGTAGGGGTTAACTCAAGTAAAGATCTAACTAAATTTTCCCGGGACATCGCCCCTCTTGTATATTTTTTTAATATACTTTCTTTACCAAAAAGTCTCTTTACGATTTCTTTTAGTTTTACTCCTTGATTATATAATTTTAAACTCTGTTCTTTAATACTCGTCCAATAATTTATCAATTTATCGACATCAGATATAGTGGCGAGACCTCCACCTTCTAAAAATAAATATCTTGGATTAAGTTTTTTAAAATTATTGAGAGTCTCCAATATTTTATTTGCCTTTTCCCAATTAAAAATTACTGATTGTTCCGCATTGATGAATGCATCAGTAGAAAAAAGTAATTCTTTTTTTTCATGATAAAATGAAATTAAAGTATTACAATGACCAGGTGAGGGAATTATTTTAAATTTTGCACTTGTTGTTCTTATTTCTTTTAAATTTGGAAGCTCTTTAAGAATGCATGGTTTAGGATTGCCCCATGTCAAGAGTCTTTCAGGAGGTAATCGAAGTTTAAAACGAACTAAAAATGCCGTTTCTTTAGTAGAATAAACGGGAATATTATATTTGTTGATTAAATCATAACATGCCCCATAATGATCCTCATGGTGGTGGCTTAATACACACATCTCAATTTCATCAAAATTTAATACTTTTAAAAAGAAATTTTTAGCGTGGTGATGCCCAAAATCTATAAGAAGCCCATCTATTAGAAATGCTGAAACCCACATCAATGGATTTCCTTGAAGATCTAAAGTCGCCATTCTATAAATCTTAGCAGTTTCTTTTTCAATAACCTCAACTATAGTAGGCAAAATAATTCTTGATTATAATATACTCGAAATAGATGATAAATATTGATTATATTCATACATCATTTTTATATTTATATTTATATTTATTTATCTGATATATCTTTATCATATAGGATCTGGAAAGAACTATAATAATGAGCCAGAGAAAAGTCCTAAAAGATATAATAAAATTTGGCAAGAGGGAATTCAAGGAAAAAAAGCCCCTCTACTTGGAGATCTTAAGAGTGAAAAGTAAGACGATTCTCACGAGGGGCGTTTTGCCATCTCTTTCCATAAAACAAATTAAGGGGGCTAAATATTTAGTGGTCGCAGATTATAAAGAATTCTTTAGAGTCTATCCATTTTCTTCTTCTGGGGTATTATTAGGCGGACAAAATTTGGAAAAAACGGCAAAATTATTGAAAACGTTGAAAAAAGGAACTGTAAAAGAATATACATTACCTAAAGAACCGCCAAAATTGACAATCGGCGATATTTCTGCTTATTACCAAGAACAATTCAATAAAGCACAACAAAGTCTAAATAATGTATTTGGATTAAATATTAAATACCCACTTTCGATTGCCGCCACTAAAAATTTAAATGAGGTCCATAAAAGAGAATTATGCGTTCAAAGAAATAAAATATTCTTAAAAATTGATGTAAAATATTGGAAAACGCCTACATTTGAAGTAATTATCCATAGAGAATTAATTTATTATTTCCTAAAGAATATGAGAATCTTTCCGAAAAATGAAGATTTAATGTACGATTCTTGTTATTTCCTTACTGCAATGTTATTAAGAGGCGAAAAAACAGAACAGATATTTGAATTATGGGAGATTGTATCACCAGAATGGAATATAAACAATTATGAACTCAACCTTATGGAAAATAAGGACCAAATTTTAAAATTAATAAATGAAACATATACAGAAAATGAGTTAAAAATATTTATAGGAAATGTATTTTCCACCGTAGAGATATTAAATAAATATAAGATTTTAATTAATTCTAAAGAATTCCTGTCGTTCTTTAAATATTTTTATCACGGATTTCAGAAATTAAATACAATAATTCTCTTTGAAAAAGTAATGGCTAAGGAATTGATTATAATTCTTCGAGATCTATTCTTTTCTATCTTTTTTCAAAAATATTTCTTTCCCCAAACTCTAAAGAGTTTATCTGAGATTAAGAATGAACCGAACCAATATAGAAATTTCTTAAAGCTGACTCATTTAATTATTATTTTCTCTATTTTAGGTGGCGAATATCATTATATCAGAGACCTTAAGTCTAAGTATCCTGTTCTAAATGAAGATGAATCCTTAAGAATGTTATTTCTTCTTCCAGAATATAAATTATCAAGCACAATTGGATATTTTAGCAATAAAACAGATGTAGATAACAATATTTCTAACTTTAAAACACTATTACAAGATATATTCAAATCCTACATATTCAACTACTGCCTCGAAATAAGATATGATTCTAAATTCTTCTGTGATACTAAACTCAATGAAAATAAAATATTTAATATAAATGTCTTTAATCACTCCGATATGGTCTTTAAAGATGTCACACTAAATCTTGTTATGAAACCAAAAAATAGGATTGCTCTCAAGATAATTAAAAGTCCCAACCACAAGGATTTGAATAGAAAACTGGAATGGGAAATCGAATTAA
>JAHLWE010000215.1 GCA_019058135.1 Promethearchaeota archaeon
ATTATCCGAACATCTTTCTTTAAATGAAAATTCGAGGATTTTAGTTTTTTCACAATATCGAGACTCATTTAATAATATAATTAATTATTTCGGTGAAGATGACGTTATTCAAATTCATAAATTTGTAGGTCAACAAACAAAAGGACGAGATAAGGGTATGTCTCAGAAAAATCAATTAGAAATACTTGATAAGTTTAAGGAAGGAATCTATAATGTATTAGTCTCGACTAATATTGGTGAAGAAGGACTTGATATACCGGATTGTGATTTGGTAATTTTTTATGATGTGACTCCAAGCGTAGTTCGATCAATTCAAAGACGTGGACGTACAGGAAGGCAAAAGGCAGGAAAAATAATAATATTAATCGCAAAGGGCACCCGAGATGAAGGTTATTATTGGGCGGAATTAGCGAAAGAAAAAAAAATGAAAGAGAGTTTGATAAGAATGAAAAATTCAAAGTATGAAAAGAAAAAGAATTTAATGGATTTTATCAAAGATATTGAGCAAAAAAAAAATAATGGTTTGGAAAATTCCTTAGATTCAGAATCGGTTACTCCAATAAGAGGAGCAGAAAATTATACTATTTATGTGGATAATCGTGAAACAGCCTCTTCAGTAGTTAGAACATTATCTTTATATGGAGTTCAAATAAAGCTCCAGAATTTGGAAGTTGCAGATTATATTATTTCAAAAAAGGTTGGGGTTGAAAGAAAAAGCACTAAAGATTTTTCAGATTCAATAAAAGATGGACGTTTTTTTAAAGAATTAAAAGACTTATCACAAAATTTTTATCGGCCAATCTTAATTCTCGAAGGTGAAAACCCAATTATTTCTTCAAATCTAAGCGAAAATGCTATATATGGTGCTATTTTTTCTGTTATGATTAATATGGGTATTTATATCTATCAAACAAAGGATTCTCGAGAAACCGCTAAAACATTATACCATTTAGCCAAGAAAGAACAATCTGAAAAAAAGCAAGGATTTAAATTAAGATTTGAAAAAGCACCAATAAAAATATCTCGTTTATTAGAATTTATTATTGCCGGAGTTCCGGGGATTAATTATTTAAGAGCAAAAAGGTTATTATCAAAATTCCATAAAATAAAGGACATTTTCAATGCTGATATTGGAGACCTAATGGAAACACCTAATATTGGAAAGAAATTAGCACAGGAAATATATAAAATCGCAAATTTCAAATATCAAAATGATAAAGTTAAATCAAAATAGAAATAATTAAAATTATAGAAATTTCTTTCAAATTCATCAATTTTAATAAAAAATAATAAATTAATTGATTTCATTTATTTATAACGAAATTGTATTAAAAAAAGAAAATTAAAATTTCACATTGATTAAATTTAAGATAGTGGTTGCGGGAGCAAAAGCAGTAGGTAAAACAAGCTTAATCAGAAGATTCTGTACTGGAAAATTTAATATAGGGACGCAATCAACAATAGGAGTTGATTTTGAGACGAAGAAGGTTGTCATAGAGGATAGTATTGTACTTCTAAATATTTGGGATTTTGCAGGTGAAGAGAAATTTCGAACCCTTTTTCCGTCATATGTTAGCGGTGCATCGGGAGCATTAATTTTGTATGATATTACCAACAGAAAATCATTGGTGGATTTAGAAAATTGGCTTGAGATTATTAATAATAGTCCTAATCCTCCCAATACTAAATTATTAATTGGATCCAAACTTGATTTAGAAGAGATTAGACAGCTTTCTAAGAAAGATGTCTTGAATTTTTTTAGTAGATATGATTTTCAGGGAAAAGTAATTGAATGCAGCTCTAAAACGGGATACAATGTCGAGTCAATCTTTGTAAAGCTGGGTAAAGAGATTTTAAAAAATTCTCTAATAAAATGCAAATTTTGTGGAAATTATTATCCAAAAGAGCTAATTTATTGTCAATTTTGTGCAGAAAAAAAGGATAATTCAATTTAATTTTTTAGCCTAAAGCTTTTTTTATTTCAAAACATTTTTATTAACAATTTAAGGGAAAATTTCGGGACCTTATATGTATGATCATGAAAACGAAATTCAAGAGATAATTAAACGCTTAGATAAAGAAAGTATTAATTTTCAAGATAAAATTATTTTAGTAACAGGAGGCGCAGGATTTTTGGGTTCTTGGATTTGTGATGTGCTTATAAAGCAAGGGGCATATTGTATTTGTTTAGATAATTTATCCTCAGGTAGTTTTGATAATATAAAGCATCTAATGAATTCAAAAAAATTTAGATTTTTAAATCATGATATTTCAAAACCGATATATTTCGGACTTACTAATCATCCAATGGGAATATGTGTAGGAGATATCGAAAAGATAGATATTATAATGCATATGGCTTCAAGAGCATCGCCATTCGAATTTACTAAATTTCCCATATCAATTTTAAAAAGTAATACTTTAGGAACAATGAATGCTTTAGGTATAGCAAAAGCGCATAATGCATTATTTTTTTACACTAGCACAAGTGAAATCTATGGGAATCCTCCAGACAGTGAGGTGCCAACACCTGAAACTTACTTTGGACATGTAAATCCTGTTGGACCTCGTAGTTGTTATGATGAGTCAAAAAGAGCAGGTGAGGCATTCATTAAAGCATATGAATTGCAACATAAAATACAAGCTAAAATAATTAGAATTTTTAATACTTATGGTCCAAGAATTCGCTATGGTGCTTTATTTGGGAGAGTTATCCCCAATTTTATTCATCAAGCACTTAATGATCAAGATATTACCGTGTTTGGTGATGGATCACAAACTAGGTCATTTACATATGTTGTAGATGAAGTGGAAGGATTATTAAAAGCAGTCCATTATGATGCTGCAAATGGAGAAGTTATTAATTTAGGGAATGATAATGAATTAACAATTTTAGAACTTGCAGAACTCATCATTGAACTTACGAATTCTAATTCAAAAATTACTCATAATCCATTACCAATTGATGATCCCGTAAGGAGATGCCCTGTTTTAGAAAAAGCAAAAAGACTTATAAAATGGAAACCGACTACTCCGTTAAAAGAAGGATTAAGGGTAACAATTGAATGGTTTAAAAGCATTGAAAATGAAGATTAAAGAAAATATGAAAGAAAAAAATTCTCATAATAATTCAAATCAAGAACGGAAAAATCTGGTAAAAATCACCAAAATTATTTTATTAATTGGAATCATTCTAACTTCTTGTTTTATTATTTATGAAATAATTAAGGTTGAGCCAGGTTACTATACCTACGGTTTATTAAATTCAGAAGGATATGCCCAAGATTATCCAACGCAAATAAAAATCAATGAAAATGTAACATTGTATACCACGGTAGGTAATTTCTTAAATGAAGACTTAACTTTTTCAATTCATATCCTTAAAGGAAATTATAGTACTTGGATTAATAGTGAATCAGGTTCGAATGGTACCTTAATTAGGAAATTTCCAAATATAACACTTCAACATGGGAATGAATGGATTTCTGATGCTCAAAACATTTCATTTTCTAATACAGGTCAAAATAGAACGATTATTTTTGAATTGTGGAAAATTGAAAACAATTTGGAGATCTATCTTGATATTCTAACTATAACACTTAATGTAACAGAAATTTAGATAATTAGGTCTAATTTATTTGGATCCCGAAATTTGAACATTACTTATTTTTACATAAGGAGCGTTTTTTGAGCCATAACCTTCAAGTTTATTGGACACTTTCTCTATTCTATTAAAAAGATCTAAAAGATTAATTCCAATCATTGTTTCATTCAGTGATTCTTGAATTTCTCCATTTCGGATAACATTTCCGTTCAATATTAATCCACTAAAATCACCTGTTGCTATATTAGGAGAATCACCAGTATAATCTAAGAGAATTCCAATTTTAATATCTTCAAATAATTCTTGCATTTTACAATCTCCGGGATTGAAGAATAAGTTAGTTGAACCAATATTAGGTGTTGAGGAAAAAGAATTTCTCTGGGCGTTTCCTGTGCTTTCCACATTATCTTTTCCAGCGGTAAAACTATTATGAAGTAAAGATAAAAATACTCCATTTTCAAAGATTTTTTTATTTTGACATGGGACACCTTCAGCATCAAATTCTGAAGACCCTACAGCTCCATTAATTAAACCATTATCTTCAATATTTAACAGATCTGAACCAATCTTTTGATTTAATTTTCCTACAAGAAAGCTTCTGTTGTATTGAAATGTTTCAGCATTTATTGCTGAAGCAATTGGATTTAATATTAAACTGATTACTCCTTTTGGAGTTAATACAAGAGGGACGTTCATTGTTTCTATTTTAATCCTATTTAAATTCATTTTAGCCATTTGGAGTGTTTTATTGACAACTTCAATTGCATCTAAATCCTTGTATTTCCTTTCTATTTGCCAATGAAAGCCATTTCCAGTCTCATTTTTCCTATTATTTTTAACTAGAATCGATGATGTTAAAGAAGCCGCTGTTTCTTCAGAGGATATTTCAATCCCATTTGAATTAAATACGTAATAATAAGTATAAAGAGAGGAAAAATCCCCAGATTGAGTTACAACTTGAGAATCTTCAGAGGATGTTTTTATCATATCTTTAATTAAATCGAATGGTCTTTCAAATTCAAGATCTTTTATATTTTTGTCATAAATTCCTGTTATTTTAGAATTAGATTTTTTAGTAAACGGTAAATCCTTAAATTCATCATTTGGAGGTCCAGCTTTCATCATCTTTACAGCATTATTTATGGTTTTTTCGATTATTTTTCTGGAAATATCGTTAGCGTACGCAAAGCCTAATGACCCTCTCTTATCAAAAACTCTTACCGAAAATCCACAACTTTCAGATTTATTGCAATCTTTGATGGAATTTTTTTCTAATCCTATTGCAAAACATTCTGTTTTTTGAATATAAATTTCAGAACATTTTACTTTATCAAATTTTTCAGTAATTCTTAAACCAAATTTACCTCTATTAAAAAGAACATTATTTTCTTTTGGAAAATTATTATTTATTGTCATCTTTATTGTAAACCTCCCATAACTACATCTTCAATACGTAGATAAGGTCCCCCAGTACAATTTCTAATACGTTGTCCTCCTTTTCCACAAATGCCATCACTAAATTCTACTTTATTACCAATAGCTGAAACCCTATTTAAAATCTCGAGGATTAAACCAGATAATCCAACATCTCGCATTAATTCTGTTTTTTCTCCATTTTCAATTTTATAACAATTCCGAGTTTTAAATTGGAAATTTCCTGTTGCCGGGTTTGTATATCCGTATTTCCAATTTTCACAGAGAACACCATTTTTTGTGTCTTCGATCATTTCATTTAATTTCCAATCATGTTCTTTAAGGTATGTAACCCCCATCCTTGCTTGCGGTTTAGATGAATATGATGAAGCACGACCATGTCCATTAGGAGATACATTCATTCTACTTGCACTCTCTAAATCATGAAGGTAGGTTTTTAAATCGCCATTTTCTACTAACTGAACTGGTTTTGCAGCTATACCTTCATCATCAAATTTATACGACCCAAACAGAGATAAATTACTTGGAGTTGGATCATCAATGATAGATATATTTTCAGATGCAACTTTTTCTCCTAATTTTTCTTCTAAAATGCTTTCTTTGGCGATAACTAGGTCTGCTTCACAGGCGTGCCCAAAGGCTTCATGAATAAACACACCTGTTAATTTTGGGTCCATAATAACTGTGAATTTTCCTCCTTTAACTGGTTTAGCCGATAATAATTTAATTGCTTTTTTCGCTGATTTAATTCCGATTTTATCAGCTTTTTTAGTTAATTCATAACCTCCAACACCACCAATTGATTCAAAATTTCCTTGCAAATTTCCATTTTCCTTAGCGTAAACAATAGAAAAAATTCTCAAAATTGAGGTAAATTGCTCAATTGAACTTCCAAAGGAATTAATTAGAAGAGAATTTATTATTCCATCAGTATATAAAGAATTTGTATTGATAACTCTTGGATCAAAATCATGTGCGTCCTTTTCAATTTGTAAAGTAAAATCAATTTTTTGTTCAATATCTACATCCTTTAGAGGTGTTTTTAATTTGGTTGTATATTTATCTCTAATTAAATCATATTCTCTTATTTTAAATTTGAATTTTGAATATCGTTCAGCGTAGTGAGCTAATTTTATAGCCTCATTTAATCCTTCTATTATTGAACTATCAGATATATTTTGTTTTACAGAAAACCCCCAACCTCCATTAACAAAAGCTCTGATACCTGTACCTTTTATATTTGAATATGATATTTCTTTATTTTTTCCATTAGTAAATTCTAATAACGTTCCAGAACTAAATGCTACTCTAATATCCCAATATTCTATTCTTTTTTGAGTAGCTAATTTTGTTAATTTAGAAATTAAATTGCTTTCTAAAGGTTTTGGAGTCTCCATGTTAAATTATCAATACGATTTCTGTTTATAAAATTTTGTCTTTGTTTAATTTAGTTACATTTCGAATCTATATATATTTAATAAATCTTATAAGAATTGATTTTTTTAAGATTTAAAACAAGAAAATTAATGAAAATTTATTAATTCTTTATCTTTTAATTTTAAATGTTGAATTAATAAAATTGCTTCTTTTGTAGAACATTTCTGAAAAAATTTTGAAGCTTTTTCAAAGGAAAATGATTTATGACATTTAACGCATTTTTTTCTCTTAATAATTTTAGTAGTATAATACCATTCTCCACAATTAATGCATCTAAAGAAGAAATATCTCGTTCTATAAACCATTTTATTACTAATAGAACAGAGATGTTTATAAATTAAAAAAGAGTAATGAATTTATAATTTTCCAGATTATTTTTTTGAAACAGTTAAAAGTAGTATATAATCTGCGACTTCTTCAATCGAGTCTGATATTGCTTCTAAAATATTAAGTGTATCAGCAATCAAAAAACCAGTAAAAATGTTAATTTTAAAGTCGGTTTTTTGAAGGCTCTCGCTTAATTTAAGATTTAAAATATCAACTTCATGTTCCATTTTATTGATTTTGATTGTAATATCTTTTACTTTTTCCCGGGATTTAATCAGAGCAGTTAAAAGATCATCCAAAAGTTCTGCACATTCTACAGTTTTATCAATTATTTGAATTACATAATCTATGGATTCCTGACTACAATTCTCCCAAAATTCTTTTGATATTGTATTAATACGCCTACCAACCCCATTCGAACAATTTGCGATATCATCTATTCTTTTAACTAAATGAGAGAGATCCATACGGACATTAGGATTTAATTCACCTTTTGAAATATCTTCTAATATCTCTCTCCTAAGAACATCTGCATCACTTTCAATTTTATCTACATTTTTGAAAATCTTTTCTGCTTTATTATAATCTTTTTCGATTAAAAGAGCAGTGAATCCTTTTTTTAATTCAAATACACATTGTTGAGCCGTTTTTGCATGAGTATTTGCTTTTTCTATTGCATTTTCAGCGGTTCGTTGCTTGAAATATTCAATTAAATAACCCATTTTTTTTCCCGTTTTTTTTTCCTTTTCACAATTTAAATTTAAATAAATTCATTCATAAATAATTTTCTCACTCAATTAAATCATTTTCCTTTTATATTAAGCTTACTGATAAAAATCCCATATATATCATACCACCGAGAAAGCCAGCTATAAAAAAAGTTAAAACCCAGTAAATTGCCATTTTACCTAAACCTCTGTAATCTATTTCACGTTTTTGAGCTGCGTTTAAACCTAAAATACAAAATACAATAACATGACTATGTGAGATTGGTAATGATAATAATGTACAAACCATTAAAATTATCGATGAAGATATTTGAATAATAAAGCCCTCACTTGGGCGAGCATCTGTCATTTGACTTGCTAAGTTTTTTATCACATATCTTCCAGCAGTAAAAATTCCTAAAAATACAAAAATCCCACATATCACGACAAAAAAGTAATAATCTTCTATAGTTAATGAACCTTTATCCTTAAGTCCCCAAAAGAGACCAATACATTCTGCAGAATTAGCTCCAACCCAAACTTCGGCAAAAATAACCGAAATTAGGAGTAACCATGAAAAATTTCTTTCCGACTTTTCAATTTGATTCATACCTTTTAAATGAGATAAGAAAAATTTTGAGAGGATTTTAAAAAAGAGATATGTAAATAAAAAACCAAATAATGGAGATAGAAACCAACTGATAACAAGACTACTTAATTTTTCATAATTTAGAACCGTTGATGGGTTAACTCCTCCTTGAGATAGAGAATAAACAATTAAAACACCAAAAATACTTCCTATAGTACTATGTGTAGAACTTAAGGGTATCCCCGCAAAACTACCAATTATCAACCAAATTATACTACTTATTAATACAGCTAATAACATAAAATCAGTATAATTTATTCCTTCCCCTAAGATATTTTCTCCTACTGTCTTTGCTACTTCTTTGCTAAGAAAAATCATCCCAGCTCCTGCAGCAATTCCCCCTATAATTAATGCTATTTTAAATTTAGTAATATTTGCACCAACTAAGGCAGATAGAGTTTCGTCATTTGCGCCAATAGAAAATGCTAGGGTTATACCCATAATTACTAAAATTATGACTAATATTGAAGTAAATTCCAAAAAATAGATCCTCCAATTAGGCTAATTATTCAAAAATTAAGTATTTTGTTGCTAAAAATTGCAGATATCCTGCGAAATTTTCTGCCTCATCGGCTAGAAATACGATACCCTCAATTAAATCCTTTAAATATAAAAATGTTCGACTGAGAAAATCCATTTCATAATTATATAAATTACTTAAAAGTTCCCATGCCTTATTCCTAAGTTTCAAATGTTCATTTTTTATTTTTTGAGACACTTCATATGAATGTTCTAAATCTTTTCCAATCGATTTTACGGCTGAAGCTAAATCAAGAAGGACGGTTTTTAGTAATTCTAGAATTTCTTTTATATCATTCTTAAATTGCTCATCTGGAAACACAACGCGGTAAAGAAGCATTTTCCGTGCGAGAATCTCACCCAGATCTCTAATTTTATTAATTCTATTAAACACTAGCACTCTATCTGCTTTAGAGAACATCATCTTGCTTTTCCAGATTTTTGATTCAAATACTCTCTTAATTTCTTCTTCTTTTTTGTTCTCAATAACGTATTTTAAATTTTTTTCAAACTCTTCAAAATTCTCAATGATAAGGTGGTCTATTGCTCTAATAATTTTCATATTTTGTTTTGTAGTTTTATTCATGAAATATTGAGTTATCTCGTCAATTTTCATTTTTTTAAGTTCTTTCTTAGGCAATTCCCTTAACCATTTTCCTTTAATATTTTCATAACTTCTTATAAAATATAATCTATATTCGAATTAAAATATTTATTAAGTTATTACGACGTAAATAAATATCATTTTTTTTAAAGCGTAATATTTAAATAAATTAAAAGAAAAATACAAGATTTTAGTGTAAATAAAATGGAGAGTCCGTTTATTCGGTATAATACACCAATATCCCAAATCTTTAATGAAGAAAGTAAATTGCAATATTGGTTAAAAGTGGAGGCTGCGTTAGCTAAAGCTCACGCAAAATTAGGAAATATTCCAGCTGATGCAGCAGAGGAAATTGAACGTAAAGCTAAGATTCAATTTGTAAAGGTTGAAAGAGTTAAAAAAATTGATAAAGAGATTCATCATGATTTAATGGCAATGGTTAAAGCACTTGAAGAACAGTGTGAAGGGAATGCCGGAAATTATATTCATTTAGGTGCTACTAGTTATGATACAGAGGATACTGCAACAGCCCTTCAAATAAAAGACGCATTAAATTATTTAGAAGGATCAATTTTGAAAATTTTAAAAACTTTAACAAATCTTGCAGAACAAAAAAAAAAATTAGTTTGTATAGGTCGAACTCACGGCCAACATGCTACACCAACTACATATGGCATGAGATTTGGGGTTTGGGCTTATGAATTTAGTAGACATTTAGATCGTCTTAAACAAGTGAGAGATAGAATTCAATATGGAAAAATGTCTGGTGCAGTTGGAACAATGGCAAGTTTTGGAGATAAAGGATTTGAAATACAACAAGAAGTTATGCAAGAATTAAAACTAAACCCGGTGTTAATTGCAAATCAAGTAATACAGAGAGATAGAGTCGCTGAAACCATATTATTAACTGCATTAATAGCAGGTACTTGTAGTAAAATTGCAAGAGAATTTAGAATACTTCAGAGAACTGAAATTGGAGAAATGTATGAACCATTCAAGAAAGATACACAAGTTGGGAGCTCTACAATGCCACATAAGCGGAATCCTTATAAATCTGAAAGAATATGTAGTTTAGGAAGGGTAATTAAATCTAATGCGATTGTTGCATTAGATAATATGGTATTAGAGGATGAGAGGGATATGACAAATTCTGCCTCAGAAAGAGTAATAATCTCTGAAAATTTCATCTTTTTAGATTTTATTCTTTCCCAATTGGAACAGAATTTAAGAAATTTGGAAATAAATGAACAAAATATTAAAAAAAACCTTCATTTAACAAGGGGTGCCATATTAGCAGAAAGGATAATGGTTGAACTTGTTAAAAGAGGAATTGGAAGGCAAGATGCTCATGAATTGTTAAGAAAAATGATTATTAAAGCGAGAAAAGATGATAAATCAATTAAAGAAGTTTTCATGGAAATTCATGAAGTAAAATCAAAATTTTCAAATAAAGAATTGGATAAATTATTAACTCCAGAAAAATATTTAGGAACTGCCATAACCCAAGTTGAAAATCTCATAAAATATTTAAGAGAAAAGTATAAGATCACGAAATAAATTTAGCCAATATAACATTTGATGAATATGGACGATAAAGAGCCGAGTATTTATTCGAAATTGGGAGTTTCAGCTGAAAAAAAAGAACTGCACCAAGCAATAAAGGATATCGATAAGGGTTTATATCCCGGAGCTTTTTGCAAAATAGTAGAGGATATAGCTGGTAGAGAAGATTATTGTTCGATATTTCATTCAGATAGTGCTGGAACAAAAACAAATCTTGCATATCTTTATTATAAAGAAACAGGAGATATTTCTATTTTTAAAGATGTAGTCCAGGATGCAATTGTTATGAATATTGATGATTTATTATGCGTGGGAGTAAATGATAAAATCATTTTATCAAATACAATTGGGAGAAATAAAAAATTAATTACTGGTGAAATCCTCTCAATATTAATTAACGAGATAGAGAATTTTTCTCGAAAATTGACATCATTTGGACAACCCATTATTACATGTGGTGGAGAAACTGAAGATATTGGTGATATCATAAAAACTTTGGTTGTAGGTGTTACCGTTTTTACTACTTTGAGAAAAAAGGACGTAATTGATGCAAGTAATATTCAACCCAATGATTTTATTGTTGGATTAGCCAGTTATGGAAAATGCAATTACGAAAAAGAATATAATAGTGGTATTGGTAGTAATGGATTGACCCTCGCAAGACATGGAACATTGAGTCATGAGTATTATGAAAAATATCCTGAATGTTATGACGAGAATTTAAATGAGAGAAATATCTTTTTTGGTAAGCATAAAATTACAGATAGAGTAGAAAACTTACCCATTTCAATCGGAAAAGCTTTATTGTCTCCTACTAGAACTTATACTCCAGTTTTAATTGAGATTTTCAAAAATTATCGAAAAAAAATTCATGGAATTATTCATAATACCGGCGGAGGGCAGACAAAATGTCTTAATTTTGGCAAGAAGATAAATTACGTTAAAGATAATTTGTTTGAGATCCCTCCGATTTTTAAGATAATTCAAGATTTATCTAAAACTCATTGGAAAGAAATGTTCCAAGTGTTCAATATGGGTCATCGTATGGAATTAATGACCGACGAAAGCACTGCAGAGGAAATAATTAAGATTTCTAAAAATTTTAACTTAGATGCAAAGATTATTGGCCATTGCGAAAAGGCAAAAGAACGTAATAATTTAGAGATAGTTACACCTTATGGAGACTTCCATTATGAAAAGTTATAATTTTTAGATTATTATTCATAGTATCAATTTTTATTGTCGTTAATTTTTTTTCTAAAAGTGAATTTCAAAATTTAATGATGAAATATTAATTACCTATGGAGATAAATTATATTTAAAATATTTTAAGAAAAAGTGAAATATTATGGAAAAAATTGATAATTTTTTTAAAAAATTTCATGGAGGCTATTTTGTATTTATAGGTGTAGCAATATTTCTAATAGGACTTATTATTGCAATATTAGTAGAACCTAATTTTAGCTTATTTATTCATCATATCAGCGATATGGGATCCCCAACTAACAGTAATTACGTAATATTTAATATTTGCTGGATTATTACAGGTTTTTTCGTGATTATTTTCTTCATAGATTTTACTAGTTATTTACAAAATAAAGGTGCAAATACTAAGGGGACTTGGCTATGTTTTATTTTAGGCTCCGTTTCAGCATTTAGCATGATTTTATTAGCAATATTCAACAAAATTGACTCTCCAGATATGCATTTAAACTCAGAATATATTTTCTTTTTTACGGGAATATTATATTTAATAATATATGCAATCTTAGAATTCAAAATTCCAGAATTTTCAAAACTACAAGCAATTTCGAACCTTATAGTAGCATTTCTTTTTGCTTTATATCTAATATTATTGATTTTAAACAAGATAAATCCTGGATTATGTCCGGAATTTCAAAGTTTTGCAGAATGGTTGTTTCTCTTTGGAAACTTAGCGTGGTTTGTTGAGAATGGAATTTTAACTCTTAAAAGGAAAAAATAATGAGAAACAGATAAAAATATTAAATCCTCTTTTTTCTCTTGTTGTATAACTCTATCTTTAAATACGAATCTAAATAGATAAAAAATACCTAATATATAATAGAGTTAATTAAAATTAATTTAAGAGAGAATCCATATTGACCGAAACTAATAGAAGAACTGAAATTCTTAATAATAGAATTTATTTTTTAATCGAATTATTCATTGTTTTTGTAGGAATTACAATCTTTAACATTATTTTTAATGCAATGAGATCATTATTTCAAACATCCACATTAATTGACACCTATTTTTATCATTTATTCAAATTAGTTGTAGCTTTAATCGCAGTTCCAATATTTTTATTTGTAGTGGGTATTATTTTCCAGCCAAAACAACAAAAGTTAATAGTAGAATCTGATATATCCTCCTCAAAACAACAATTATTATTGTTAAAAATTAAAAAAAGTAATTTTAAATATCAATTATTATGGGGGTTATTAATACTTTTTATTGTATATATTCCATTCAGTTTATTCAGTTATTTACTTCCCGGTTATTTAGAATTTGAATCGGATGTTATTTTTAACAATACACTTGGTTCA
Organism: Promethearchaeota archaeon; assembly: GCA_019058135.1. Lineage (GTDB taxonomy): Archaea > Asgardarchaeota > Lokiarchaeia > Sigyniarchaeales > SOKP01 > 6H3-1. The sequence goes on from JAHLWE010000215.1 coordinate 13,412, forward strand.
TATTTAGGTGAAGAAGTATTTATTTTTCTCATTTCAGCAATAATTATACAATTTCTCTCATCTTTTAAAGAAGAGTGGATCTATCGTGGTCTTTTCATTAATCGTGGAGAACAATATATTGGAAAATATTCCGTTATTATAATTTCCTCTATTTTTTTTGGCTTAAGTCACTTCGCGTATATATTTTCTCCTAATTTTCCTGGACATAACCCACTCTATCCGATTTTTTGGGGAATTATTGCAACAATTGTTGGTTTTATTTCTGCATCTTTTATTACTCATAAAAAATGGCTTTTTCCGTTAATTTTTGCTCATACTATATCAAATATTATTGCAGCCGTTACTTTATGGTATTTCATCCAAGGTGGATCATTTTTTGATTTATTATTTCTTCTATATATGCCATTAATAGTTATTGGAATTATTTTTGTTATTTTTCAGTTTTCTCGTGTTAAAAAGGGAATTAATTATATTTTTGAAGATATTAAAAATTATTTTATTAAAAACCAAAAATTAGATGAGACAAAAACGGATAGAAATGTTAGAATTATTTTTGATATTATAATTATTCTAATAATCTGGTTGATGAGTTTCCTATTTATTATTTAGGATAAAAAAGAAATAGTTCAAAAAAAATGGTTAATTTTGGTAAAATTTGGAATTATCTCTGATACGCATGTAGAAGAAACATGGGATCCTAAAAAGATTGATAATTTTATTAGTGTATTGGGAAGATATTTATCAAACGTGGATGAGATTATTCATGCAGGAGATGTAGTTTCTGAAATATTTTTAAAGCGATTAAAAGAGATTGCCCCAGTTCATTGTGTAGCAAGTAATACGGATAAAATTAAAGGATTACACAAGGAAAAATTGCTCGAGGTTGAAGGACAAAGGATTGGGATAATTCATGATGTCCCTATAAATGAATTAGATCACTATATTGAAAGTAGGAATCTTAATATATTAATAACCGGACATACTCATATTCCTTCCATTAAAGGGTTGGAATCAAAATGTATGATATTAAATCCCGGTTCTATTGCTTATCCTCGAGCACCACCAAAAAAACCGGGATTTCAAGAACCAGTAGCTAAACCGACACTAATTATTTTAAATATTGAAAATGGGTTGGCATCTGCCTATTTAATTTCATTACCATTTAAGAAAAAGAAATAAAATTTACAGAATAAGTATATAAAAATTTATATAATTGGAAAAAACATATAATTAATATCGTAAAAATTTTAACAAATTAAATAAGAATAGAGGTTTTAGAAATTCCGGGTCGCTTAGATCTTATATTAAAAGAATTAAATGAAAATGCTGGATTTAGAGCTTCTTTATTTAGCACATCAGCTGGTTTAGTCCTCGCATCTCAGAGAGAACCCAATGTAGATGAAGCTGTTGTTGCAGCCATGGGAAGTCTTCTGAGTGATACTGCAAGTAAAGTAGGCGAAGAACTCTCACTCAATTCCGAGTTGGAATCAATTAAAGTTCTTTTTAAGGAATTTTTAATAATCTGCCGTAATATTGAAATAGAGAAAACACTATTTATTTTAGCTGTTCTTGCGCCCGTTCCTGAATCCCAAGAGATTGAGAAATATTATGACCAATTACTTGACTGGGCAGAAGAAAACTCCCTAGCAGAATTAAAAAGTCTTGCAAGTATTTAATTATCGTTAAAATATTACACTTTTTTTCTCACTCTTAAATTCCTTACAAAATTAAGTGCATATTCAGATACTTGATTTTCAAAGCCCAAGAAAAAGTGATCTGCATTATTTACTATTTTGTATTCCTTGGGTGTTTTCATATCTTCGAAGTGTTTTAAAAAAGTCCGAAAATTTGCAATATTATCCATATCCCCTTGAATGAATAATTTCGGTTTAGAAGTTTGAGCTAAATTTTTGAGCTTAATAAATAAATCAAACGGAAATGCAATAGCAACATATCCCATAATATTTTTAAAAGTATTAACTTGGGAACAGCCAATTGCAGCCCCATAAGAATACCCAATAATGAGTATTTTTTCAAATTTTTCTTTATCAATTAAAAATTTTATACATGTTCTGACATCTTCTTGTTCTCCTATATCATGACCATAAGATCCTGTAGATTTTCCCACTCCTCGAAAATTGAATCTTAATGTTGGAATATTCTCCTTGGATAATGTAGAAAAAAGGGAAGATACAACATTGTTTGACATGTTTCCTCCGTATAGGCTATGTGGATGAGCTAGAAGAACACATATATTTTTTTTATCATTATCTGGGTAAAAAACTTCAGCCTCAAGCTTAATATTTTTATTAAGTATGGGAATTTTTATTTCTTGAAGCATAAAATAATATATCTCTGAATGTTTTTAAAAAATTAGTGATTAAAAAATCTACAATAAGATTCTTTATGTGGAATTATGATGAATAAAATAATAATTAGAAAAAAAATTCAAGAGTTTTTAGAAGAAGATTGTTTATTTCAAGATGTTTCTTCAGAAATTATTCCAGAAAATAAGGAAATTAAAGCCCAAATTATTGCAAAAAGTTCGGGTTATGTATCGGGATTAAAAGAGATTGATATATTATTTGAATTTTTAAATATTAAAATTACATTATTTAAAAAAGACGGAGATAAAGTTGTTGAGAATGATATAATTTGTGTATTGTCTGGAAATGCTCATGATATATTATTTGGCGAAAGAACGTCATTAAATCTTTTGACACGCATGAGTGCTATCACATCATCAACAAGAGATCTTGTAAATATTACCAAAAAATTAAATAAATACATAAAAATTGCTTGTACTAGAAAAACAACTCCATATTTTAGAATTTTTGAAAAGAGGGCTGTAAAATTGGGAGGTGGGGAGACTCATCGCTGGAATCTTGATGATATGATTTTGATTAAAGATACTCATCTAAAATATTTTTCAGGTGATGTTAAAAAAATTCTTAAAAAAACTCGCGAATTAGCAAGTTTTTCTAAAAAAATTGAAATTGAGGTAGAAAACATTGAAGATGTTTTGATTGCCGCAAGAAATGGAGCAGATATTATTATGTTAGATAACATGAAACCAGCAGAGATTGAAGAAGCGATAAAAGCATTAGAAATGGAAGGTTTAAGAAAGAAGATTTTATTAGAAGCTTCTGGATCGATAAATAAAGAAAATATTGAAGAATATGTCAAGACTGGAGTGAATATAATAAGCTTAGGAGTTTTAACTCAGTTTCCTCATAAAAGAGTTGATTTTTCTTTAGAATTTATTTAAAAGATTATTA
>JAHLWE010000216.1 GCA_019058135.1 Promethearchaeota archaeon
TAAAACAAAGAGAAAAAGCTTTTTCAAAAGAAGCAGAGGAATATGGAGTTGAATATCCAAAAGGGGTCGCATTAATAGGAATCCCTGGAACTGGAAAATCTTTAACCGCTAAATATGTGGCGAATAAATGGAAAATGCCACTCCTAAGATTAGATATGGGAGCAATTTTTGGAAGTTTAGTTGGACAATCTGAAGAAAATATGAGAACTGCTGTTAAAACTGCTGAAGCTGTAGCACCATGTATACTCTGGATTGATGAAATTGAAAAAGTAACTCAAACAAAAGGTCTCGATGCAGGTACAGCTTCTAGAGTTTTTGCGACCTTTCTTACTTGGATGCAAGAAAAAACAAGACCAGTATTTGTACTTACAACTGCTAATGATGTAGATTCCGTACCTCCTGAATTACTTAGAAAAGGGCGATTTGATGAAACATTTTTTCTTAATATACCTACTGCTAAGGAACGAGAGGATATTATTAAAATACACCTTAAAAAACGAAAAAGAAACCCAAAAGATTTTGACATAAATAGAATTATCGAATTAACAGAAGACATGGTTGGAGCGGAGATTGAGCAATTAGTCAAAGAAGTTTTATTGAGATCGTTTAATGACTCCAAAAGAGAACCAACTATAGATGATTTTAATGTAGTTCTTAAAAGATTGATCCCAATGAAAAAAACTCAAGAAGAAAAAATCAAAAAATTACAAAAATGGGTTGATGAAAAAAGAGCTATTAACGCTTCTGAAACTGAAAAATTAAAAATTTCAGGAGTTCAAAGACCAAAAATTTAAGGAGATTATATATTAAAATTGGAAATTCCTAATGAATCTTTAAAAGGATTAAAGGAATGGTTTTTTAATACCTATTTCGATAAATTTACAGAAGAAGATAGAACAAAAATTAAAGAACTGTTCAAATTATGGATAACTGAACTTATCAGAGAAAAGAGCCAATTTTATAATATCTTTGAAGTTTTACATAAACACGAGAATCAAGAAGTAAAAAAAATATGTCTCAATGCCGTTAAGAATTTTTTACCTACTGAAAGAATAATTGAATTTATTCTTTATTGGATTTATGATCCAATAAAAGAATTAGAAAATATTGTAAATGAATTAGTGAATACTCGAAAAAATTTATTACCTAAAGGCTTACTATGTCTATATTTGTTATCCATTCAAAAATTTGAAGAACTTGAAGAGATAGATCCAAATCTACAAGAATTAAACCAATACCTTCAAAACTTAGATAAAAATTTTGCTAGACCTTTATTAGAAAAATTCAATAATTATCTCAATAGAGACTCAATCTCTTTTTTAAAAAATTTTAGATATTTCCATACTTCAGAAGATTTTTTTAATGATTCTTCAATTTTAGATAAGATTGAAAGGAGCAAATTATCAAAGGATTGGCAAAAAATATGGCAAGCATGTAAATTTGCTCCAATTCCTTTATCTGCTGATTTATTAAAAACTCTTTTGAAAAATAATTGGAATCCAAATAATCAGAACGATAAAGAACTTTTTGATTGTTTAAAAGAATGCTGGGGAGATAAAGGTTGGCAAGGGATTAAAAATCTAACTAATCTTATTATTAATTCGCTAGATAAAGAATTAAATACCTCCTTAAATAATCAAATACAAATTAATTCTCAGATTTTCATCAATCCAAATAAATTCATAGTTGATTTTGATCCATTTTATTCTCCGAATGACGATTGTTTAACGCAAATTCCTGAATACGATTTATATCTTTTAAAGAATTCAATTTATTATTTCAAGTCTTTAAAAATTTTTAATTTTTCTTTTCATAACAAGAAATCCGAAGAAATAATTGAATTTACAATCAAAAATTCAGATCTTATAAAAGAATCAATTGATATAAACAATTTAATGACTCATTGGGAACCTCAAACAAAAAGACTAGTTCTTTATCTTAGGGAAAGCTCTTTCTTAATAAATATTCATTTAATTAACGTTATTTGTAGGCCTCTTGTAAATAATCTCAATTTAACTGCTGATTATTTGAATTTAAATGAGAAATTAAATAAAATTGAATTGAATTACTATTTTTTATTAAAAGGAATTACTGAGTTGTTAAAAAGAAACGTAGGATATCCAAATAAATTGATAAAAGAACCTTATTCAATTGAAATTTTTGATGAGAAAAGAATTTTGATATCAGAAGACAAAAAAAAAACCTTTAATATTGGTATAGATTTTGGACATTCCTCAACGACTATTGTAGTTTTAGATTATAATAATAATATAAAAAGATTAAATCTTTCATCTGCAATTAATAATCAAAATGAAAGCGACCCAGGAAATTTAATTCCCTCAATAATTCATTTCAATGATATCAACGATTATGTTATTGGAAAAAAAGCCTTAAAAAAATCCGAAATTAACGACTCTAATACATTCAATAAAATGAAAAGATACATCAATGAGGGATTTAGGCAAGTTAGAATCATTAATGGCAAAGAAATAAATGCATCTGAAGCAGCTTTAAAATTTATCTTTTCTATTTTTGAGGAAATATTTGAACAAATTAAAAATGAAGATCTAAATAGAATAGTTTTTACAATACCTATTAATTCAAGCCCAGAATATGAAGCATGGATGAAACAAACTATAGATGAAATTTCTAAGATTTATGACATAAATAAAAGCCAATTTATAATAATTAAAGAAGGTCTAGCGGCCTGTTTTGATATTAATTCTGAAAAGGAAATTGAAACTCCAATAGTAGTGATTGATGTTGGAGCTCAGACTTCTGATATTGCTGTTATTGATATAAAAGGAAAAGATAGCGAGGAATTATTAGTCTATTCTTCAGTAGGGGACGAGCTCGGAGGTGATGATATTGATCGGATTATTTATGAATATTTGATAAAAGAGTTTATTGAAATTAAAACAAAATTTAATTTTGATAAATATAAAGAACGATTATTTCATGAATGTGAAATTTTTAAGAAAGAATTATCATATGATAAAAAGATTAAGATAGTCTTTCCAAGTAAAATCAAAGAGTACATAAAAAACCCTGAGATATCTATCTCTCTTACTAGAGAAAAGGTTGAAGAATTACTATATGATAATGAGTTTTATAGGAAATTCGCTGAATTATTAGAAAATTCCATTAATCAAGCAGAGAAAAATTTGTTTAATTTTGATAATTTAAATAGTATTATCTTAATAGGTGGCGCAGCTCAATGGCCAGGTATTAAGGAATTTATAGAAAATCAATATCCGAATAGAAAAATATTTTCAGAAAGATTTCAATTTATAACCGCATTGGGTGCTGCTAAATTTTTACCAGAATTAAAATTAAATAATAGAACGAGATATGATTATGGGATAATCTTATCTAATTATGATAAAAAGGACTTTTACGAATTAATTCCAAAAAATACTAAAGTGCCCTTTGACCTAAAAACATGGAAATTAGTTCTTAACCCAAATTTAAGTCATTTTATATTGGATATTTGGAGAAGGAGGGATTTATCAAATGTATATAAAGAAAAAAAGGAAATTTTTTATGATGAAAGAGGTTATCTATACTTTAAACAAAGGTTAAAAGAGAATATCTTATATGAATCTTTAATTACTTCACCAATTATAATTGATATAGATCTTAAATCCAATAAAGAATTATATCTTAGCTTGAAAGTTTCGAATAACTTGCAAATCCAGCTAAAAATTCATGACCTTGCTAAACCTGAAATAAATACTTATTTTGAATTAGATAATTTTATTACAATTTCATAAATCTCTATGGAATAGAAGTTTTTGAAAGGAAAAATTTTCTTATAATAGTATATCATTTGAGGTAGCGCAGGATTCCACGAAATCTAATATCCTTAATACCATACTTTTGATAGATTTCGGATTGATTGACGCCTAAGATGTAAGATTTTATATTTTTATGGCTTGCAATTTTCATAACCGGGAGATATTCTTTATCGCTGCTTACAATCTTAAATCCTTTAATTTGGGGCCGTTCAAGTATTATGACATCATTTCCGAAGTATATAATAAACCAATAATATCAGACATAGTTTCAGTAGCCCTCATTTCAGCTAACTTTTTTGATCCTCCCTTTCCAGTCGAACTCACAAAAGAATTATCAATTAAGTAAGTGTTAAAAGCATTTTCGAAACCAATTTTATTACTACCAGGTCTTATGATAGCTTCTACTGTGAATATGGGTTTATGTTCAGGACCTACTTTTTTAATTTCTTGATATTTTGGAGTGTCAAATTGATGTTTTTGGTAAAATTCTTGATATGTGGTTTTGGCATTTTTAAGAAAAGATTTAAATGATTGAACGACTTTTTAAGTATAAGGGAGTTAAATGACTATAGAAATTGATGATTCTGGAACAAGTGAAATCGTTGGAGGTGCATTTATAGGCATGTATCGAAGAGAAACACGTAAAATGCTCTTTTGGGAATTCCTGTATATTTATTTGATGAATATGGATGGGCAGTAAAAATGCCTATGTTTAAAATAGTAGATTTGATTATTGAAGGATTAGAAAAGCTAAATCAATATTTTAATTAAGAGAAAATAATTACAAAATTAAAATAATAAATTTATATACTTCTTTATTCAATATTTTATAAATGGACGAAGACTTTGATATTATTGTTGTTGGTGCTGGGTTTGGGGGTTCTGTAGCAGCGAAGCTCTGCGCTGATGCCGAGCTTAAAACCTTAATGCTTGAACGTTCTGAGAATGTTGGCGATAAAGTTATTTCGGGTTTAACTATTCCATTTCAAGGATTTTTATTTGCTCCAGCATTTATAAGGGATGGTAATCCTCCCTTTGAGCGTCCTGCTGATGGTATAGTAAACTATATTATAAAAGATATCGATAAAGGGGATATTGAAATCGATGATTCACTAAAGGTCCCGAAACCACTCTCTCCGATCATTGCATTTGGTTATAATACTTATTGTAAGCCGTTTTGTCAGTGGCAAGCCAGAAAGGCCGTGGAGGCAGGCGTTGAACTAAGGACGTCAACTACAGTCACCAATTTTATAAAAGAGGGCGAATTCATTAAAGGAATTATAACAGATAAAGGCGAGAAAATTAGGGCTAAGATTGTAATAAATGCTGAGGGCTCGCAGGGCATATTAGCGATAAAGGCGGGCGTGCGCGAAAAATATCCACCTGAAACCATCTCGTTAGCCGATACATACGACTATGTTATGCGAAAAGAAGACATTGATAAAATTTTTGGATATTCCGTTAAGATGTGTTGGGGTTGGGACGAGCAAAAAATATCTCCGCCGCTTGGTTATGGCAATGGTCTAATGGTGTGGCCTTATAGAAGTAGTATTCATTTTATGCAGGACCAGTGTTTAAGAACAGATCAGAAATCGGTGCCAAATTTAGGTAAACTATTTGATGAGTATCATCATAATATAACTTCAAAAATGTTGTGGTGGAAAGATTTAGTAGCTCCTCGAGCTAAATTGCGTGCAAGGATGTGGGAAGGCTTCGAGATTTATGTAGGGCTAAATAAAAAGCTCCGGAAAATGCCTAATCATACGGATGGTATGATATTAATTGGAGATGCTGCGGGGCTTGAAAGTACAGAATTGTGTGATGGCGTGCCGGCAGCATGGTATTCAGCCGAAATTGCCGCCCAGGTCGCAATTGAAGCAATTAAAGCCAATGACGTTTCCAAAGCTTTTTTGAAGAAATATGATAATAAGATAAAGGCACATTCAATTATTCAGTGGTCTATCAAGGGTAGAAATCGCTATAATTTGCGTATCGCTCAACAAGAGCATGATATAAAGAAGCTCAAGAAGTATATTCATCAAGGTTGGGGGTTAGGCTCGTTGACACATTTTACCACGCCGTTCATGAAGCTGCTCCTTGCCTATGTGAAAGAAGATCCAACGATAATAACAAAATGGATTAAGATGTACTTCCGTTATTATCAGAATTGGCTTCACGAGAATTATGATTATGTGAAAAAGAAGGTCATTAAAGTCAGAGCATCAAAACGAGTCAGAAAGAAGGAACGCAAATTTCTAAGCACGTTGAGATTTATAGACTTAATAATGAAATCAATGCTGCGGATAAGAAGAGTACTTAAAATCATTATAATTCCTCTTTCAAATTCTTTGAACACGTTAATGAGAAAAAGTTTGCCTATTATTGAGCCCATCAATTCAGCGATTATAAAATTATTAAATCCTATATCGAATAAATTAAGCAACAAAATGATAAAATTTGTAGATAAAGCCAATCCATCAATATTTTATGTATATTAAGTAAGAGTTGATAAATATGGTTAAAACATTTGAAGATTTTCCTGGTGTGCAATGGATTGAGGGCGCGGGCGAGTTTATAAAAATTAATGACGAGAAATGTATAGGATGCGGCAATTGTGTGAAAGTTTGTTTAGCTGGGTGTTTCGAAGTCATGGAAAAAAAAGCTAAAATTGAGAGTTTAGAAAAATGTATGGAATGTGCCGCATGCTGGTATGTTTGTCAGGAAGAGGCAATCATTTTCTCATGGCCCCCTGGAGGAACTGGTTATAAAAGCGATTGGGGATAAATCAACTGAATAATCATTTTTGTTATAAATTTAAAGGAAAGATGTAATTTTATACTATTAATACGATTTACATAATTAAGAAATCCATATGGAAGAGATTAAAAAAATATTAGAACCAAATGAAGAGATATTATGGTATAAAGAATTTTTTAACAACTATAGATATTCTACAGATTTAAAGCGGTATAAGCAGGGCCTTATTATTACTATATTTTTGGTTATTTTTACTTTGGCATTATTAATTATTTTTATAACTTAGATACATTGCTCGAGTTATTAGGATTATCCATTGTTATCTTTATGGATACAATAATTATATTCGTTATACTTAAATTAATAAGAGATATATAAAAAAAAAAAGCGAGAAAGATATAATGAGAGTTATATTTTAACAAATATAAGAGTTTTAAAAAGAATTTAGATGGAACCATTGTTGGGAACGATCTTGCAATTTTCATAACTGGGAGATAGTTTTTATCGCTGCTTACTATCTTAAATCCTTTAATTTGGGGCCGTTCAAGTATTATGACATCATTTCCGAAGTATATAATAAACCAATAATATCAGA
>JAHLWE010000217.1 GCA_019058135.1 Promethearchaeota archaeon
ACCATATTTTATGATAAAAATAGACCATATTGGAATTCCCTTCACCGAACCCCTTATGAGTGGTTTTGAATGGTGTTTACTGTTTGCATTCTTTACTTTCGCAATAACAGGGCAATTTGTTCATGAGGCAATAGATGGGGATAGTATTACCAGATTTTCTTTAAAAACTCAACAGAAAATAATATGGGTTTCATCAATAATCACACTTATAGTAGCAGTCTGTACATTCATTGTTTATCCAGTAATCTACTTTTTACCATTTATTTTTTTCCCAATCGGAACTATGTATACATTTAGACGCCCTACAAAATCCACAAGGGGTGTAAAAGATGTCGGGATATTAATGGGAAATTTCCTTCTTGTTTATTTCATTACCCTAATTATTATGCAAATGAATGGATTTGTTATTCTTCCCTAAAATATTTTAACTAGACAAATTAAATCCATTAAAAATAATTTAATACAATAATCTTTTTTAAAAATAATTTTATAATTATTATCATCAAAATGAACTCAGAATTCATTAAAATAGGCAAATTTCAGAAGACAATAAATAATAGCATTACTCAATGTTTGACATGTGAACATCTTTGTAAAATATCTGAGGGAAATGTAGGTATATGTAGAACAAGAAAAAATATCAATGGTGAAATTTTCACCACCGTATATGGAAAGATTTCATCCCTTTCTTATAACCCAATTGAAAAGAAACCATTTTTCCATTTTCATCCGGGAACCACTGCAATAACTATTGGAACCTTTAGTTGCAACTTTGATTGTTTTTGGTGTCAAAATTGTTATATTTCAAAACAAAATCCTGACAATTTTAATTCAAAAAATCTCTTTATTTCTCCTGAGGAATTAATTAAATTAGCAAAATCACGATTAAGTGAAGGCACTTCAATTTCCTTTAATGAACCAACGTTATTATTTGAGTATTCTTTGGAAGTCTTTAAATTGGCAAAAAAAGAAGGTCTCTATAATACATATGTTACTAATGGATATATGACCGAAATGGTTCTTAAATCTCTTGTTGAAAATGGTTTAGATGCATTAAATATCGATATTAAAGGAGATCAAGAATTTGTTAAGAAATATTGCAAAAACGATGTTGAGAAAGTGTGGAGAAATGCAAAATTAGCAAAAGATTTAGGAATGCATATAGAAATTACAACATTAGTTATTCCAGGGATGAATTCTGAACATAACACCTTCAAAGAGATTGCTGAAAGAATATATAAAGATTTAGGATATGAAACCCCCTGGCATATAACCAGATTCCATCCAGCCTATAAATCACTCGAATATGGAATAAAAGAAGCGACACCAGTGAACGTTCTTGAAAGTGCATATGAAATAGGGAAACAGGTTGGATTGGATCATGTTTATTTTGGAAACGTTCCGGGGCATAAATATGAAAATACATATTGTCCAAATTGCGGGAAAATGGTTATTAAAAGATACATATTCAGAATAAAAAAGTTAAATTTAACGAGAGATGGAAAGTGTGCTAATTGTAATTATGATTTAAGTATAATAATGTAATACAAAGATGAAATCTTTTGTTGATATATGTTGATGTCAGTATTTTTCAGATATAGTCACCTTTTTATATGCAATTATCATATATTGTCATATGGTAATATCAAATTCCAGTCCTTTAATACACTTAACTAGATTAGGAAAAATAAAATATTTCATTAATGTGGTTGGAAATATCAATATACCTAAAGCTGTGTTCGAAAAAGTTGTCACTGAAGGCAAAAAATATAACTATTCAGAAGCTTATACTATTGAAAGTTTTATTAAAGAAGGCAAAATAAAGATAATTAATTTAGAACCTTTTGACGAGACACTTTATCCTCCTTTAGGAAGAGGAGAGCTTGAGGTGCTTGAATTAGCTCGACAAAGTAATGATTTTTTAATAATCGATGAAAAAAAGGGCAGAAATTTGGCTCAAATCCTCCAAATTGAACATCAAACAACTTTAACAACCATTTTCGAATTATTAATTGCTGATATTATTGATTATCCCGAATACAAATCAAATTTAAAAAGATATTCTGAAAACAGTTGGATTTCAGCTGATGTTATCCAAGAATATATTGAAAAGGGTGAGAATTATAGGAGATAAAATTTCAATTATTTTACCTGATAATTTGAAAGAAGAGATTGATAAATTAAGAGAACTTTATAAGGAAGATCGCTCATCATTTATAAGAAAATTATTATGGAAAAGTATTACTCGAGAAAAGTTAGAATTTGCGTTAAAAGAATATCTCAATGATAAAATATCAATTGGTAAGGCATCTGAAATCGCAGGTATATCCATCTGGGAGATGTTTGATGAATTGAAAAAAAGAAATATCACCTTGAATTACAAGATAGCAGAAGCAGAGCTAGAAATTGAACGAATCTTGCAGAAATACAATAAGAAATAGATAAATTCATTATTCTTCAAATAATTTTTCAAATATATTTTATAGTTGTATATACAATATATATACAATTTGGCGGAATGCGAGTATATTTTATTAAAATGTAAGGAAATTTAATTGCTTCTAACGAAAAGGTTTCTTACAAACCCAACGTCCCTCTTTCTTGTTCCTCAACGCCTTTAAGCATTTTTCGCAATATAAGGCCTCACAGTTAGGATGTAAGATTCTATTTTTCCTGAATAAAGAAACTAAATTTAATATTACACATTTTCAGGTTTTTTTCTCTTATTGTCTTTTAATAGTGTATCAGCTGAGATAAATGAAGTGCTAGTATCATAATACTTTTTCCGCTTTTTTTTCTTTGTTTCATATTCAATTGGAGTTGATTTAAACCGAACTTTTGATTTTAAATAATATTTGGGATTTAACTCAGATACAAATTGTGATAATCTTGCTGTTTTTTTTCCCTTGAATCCTGAAATAACAGAAGGAGATATTAAAAATAACTGATCTTTTGCTCTTGTTATTGCTACATAAAATACTCTTCGTTCTTCCTCAAAAGCATTCTCATCACCCACTACTCTATGAGATGGAAAATAATCTTCGGAGAGCATTGGAATAAAGACGACTCGCCATTCTAAACCCTTTGCACGATGAATAGTCGAAAGAATTAATGGCTGTTCATCTTTTTTTTTGGAACCTAATAATGTAGTTCTTGAATCTAATTCGGATACATTTAAGCTCATTTGCTCTAAAAATTGCTGAATTGTTTTAAAATCAGTAACATATATACTAAGTTGTTTTAAATCATCTAAACGATCATACCAATCAGTATATTTAGATTTTATTGGATCTTCAAGTAGTTCAGTAAGATTCAATATCGCTTCAGAGGGATTTTCGTCGCGGGAAAGGGTAATTAATTGTTTTATATGAACTCTTAGGTTTCTTATACCATCTTTTGGAATTCTTTGTACTTTCAATTTTGCTGAAAAAAATGTTTTATTTATTATAGCCTCGATGGGATGCTCAGTTTTTGATATTGCACTAAAAATTTTTTAACCAGAGGTTGTGCCAAATCATGTGATCATAGAAAAAATTCGAGACCATGATAACTCATCATAAGGATTCTCAATTATTCTTAGGTGAGCAATCAAATCTTTG
>JAHLWE010000218.1 GCA_019058135.1 Promethearchaeota archaeon
CAATTTTTGGTGATGAGGAGGAATATCAGGCTGGTCCCTGGTATATATCAATTCAACCAGAATCTGACTATTTAATATCAATTGTAGAAGAAACAACTGAAGAGATTGTATCAGATCCTGGATTTAAAGAAGTAATTAAAAATATAATTGAAGATGATTTTGGAGGCATATTTACAGAATTAATCTATGATGAAAATAACAACACATTTTATTTAGCTTATAATTCGAAATGGTATGGTGAGGATACAATAAAGAAGGAAATATTTGATGTAGTCTCCTTATTTGCTCCAAGTAATTATGATATAAATTTAAATATTGTAGTTACTACTGGTTTTGGGGAGAGCCATCATTTTTATACTAAAACTGATATTTTAATTAAAATAAAAAATTATGAGATATCTTACGAAGAATGGTTAGAAGAAGCTTTTTTAAAATAATAAAAAAATTTATAAAAATTAAAAAATATTTATTTAATTGCTAAAACAATAATTTTTTTAAAAATTGATATTACATTTTGAGATCAATAATAAACAAAAAAAATACAAAACTAAACAAAAATATAATAAAAAATATTTAAAAATATAAAAAATTGAAATTTAAGATTAAAATAAAGCAAAAAAATAGCTTTTAAAAGTCCTTTGAAAAGGGAATTAATATATTATCATTAAAAATAAAATAAAAAAATTAGAAGGAGAAGTAATATGCCACGTAAAAAATTTTCTTGGAAAAGAGCTACAGGAATTTCAAAAATAAAACGTAAAATTGCTAGAGAAACCGGTATTCCTACAACTAAATCAGGTAGAAAAAAAAAGATAAAAAAAATAGCAACTGGTGGGGGCTGTGCTTTAGTAGTTTTATCCAGCGTATTAATAATTATAATTGTAATTTTTATTCTAAGATGATTTAAATTGAAGGAAAAAGATCATCTAAATCATAGGAGTTGGTATAGGGTTATTATTCTTATGTTCATTACCTAATTGATTTAAGTTTCTATAAAGAATAAAAATGCTCGGAATAATCTCTCATTTGATTTTGTTATTCTATTATCCAAACCTTACTTCATCTCTTTATGTATGTAAAAAGAGAGATAATTTATGCTTAAAAAGGAAAGGGGAGAGAAGAGAACTAAAGATATTCATATTTATACTTATTGCAACATTGCAAAATTAAGACATTTATATCAAATTTTAAGACATTTTCTAATACATTATTTATTACTTAAAAATGTCCATTATATAGAAATATCCTATAAGCAGTAAAGGGAATAAACACCTACTTTTAAGACAAGATAGGTCTTACCTGTCTATGCTCAAACCTTTATATAAATATCTGTTTCAAGTAGATTTAATATTCAAAGATTTCTTAAAGAGAAAAGAGAAGCGTAAAAGCGATTTAACTTGAGCTATAAATCAAAAAGTCAGATATATTTTTCTTAATATTTACTTCATTATATTCTTTATAAAAGATTTAGATGATTATATAAATAGAAGACTTAAAAAGTAAGAAGGGGTAAAAAAATAAAAAATGGCATTTTATTTGTCTTGTTATATCAATAATAATAGGTTTATATGAGCTTTATTGGTTCTTAGGTAAAGGTTCTGAATTAGGGTTAATTTTAGCTGTACTGTCTTTTGTTGTTAGTTATATTTCTTTTTATTTATGGAGCAAGAAATGAAAATTGAGTTATTAAAAGAGAAATTAAAATACCAGAGATCTAGCTGGATTAAAAGACTATTTAAAAGATAATAAAAAATTTAAGTCAGGTAAAAAAGGGAGGATTAAATGAACTGGATTGAGTTCATTGGTGCAATTGGGGTTGGTGCTGTTATAACAAAAGTATTAGACATATTTTGGCTTCAAAAAATTATGGAAGAAAGTGAGAAACGAAAGTGGCTTCGGGATAATCAGTTAAGAGCATTCTCTGAATTAGCTAAGGAGATACTATCACTTAGATTAAGCGAGGATGATTTTGACTTTGACAATCCCTATAAATTTTATAGCATTGCTGCAGAACCCATGCTTTTGATAGAAGATAGTGAAATTAAAAGTAGAATAAATAATTTTATAGTAAGTTTAGATGAAATATTTCATATAAAAGAGGCTAGTGAAGAGATACCTGATTTAAAATATAATAAAATTGTGACAGAATCTCGCGCAATTGTTGATTTGTTGGGTTCTTTGCTATTAAAAAATCAAAAAACAAGCTGGATTAAAAGAATCTTTAAAAGATAGTTTCAAAAGTTTCAGGAATAGAATAAATTAAACAATAATAGGATCTAAAAAAAGAGATGAAAAATGAATAAAAAAATAAATGAAAAAGTAAAATATGTTATCTCTCTTTTAGTTTTTATACTTATATTTAGCTTTGCTATAGCTTGTGGTGTTGAGCCTCCAAGAGAAGTAGATTGGAAAATAGGAGAGCCTATAGATTTTCCTAATGGTCTTAGACTAATATTAAATAAGGTTTGGAAGGAAAAACAATATGTTAAAACTTTTATAGTTATTAATATAACCCTTGAGAATACTACTAATGAAACACAAGAAGATGGGATAGTTTTTAGTATGCCAGGTAGTATGTTTTATGTATATGATAGTGAAGATAACAAGTTTTTAAGTGATGGCTGTCTTGAAGGTAATACTATTTTTGATGAAATAAATGATTTATCTCCAGGTATAAATAAAAAATGGAAACCTGGTGTAAAATTGACTGGTAATATTTGTTGTAATGTTCCTGAAGAATCAAAAGGCCTTAAAATAGAATTAGAATATTCTGAATTTTTGAGAACAAATGTAATCTATTGTTATAAGTTAGAGGATATAGAAGAATAAAGCTATTATTTAAAATAGTATTAGGAATATTTTTATTGGTATTAATGATAGCTATTAATTACCTTCTTTATTTCTTCAGAAGTAATCTCAGCTACTATAGAAGGGGTATAAGGGGTCAAATAGCTACGACCTTAAGCTCTCTGAACCGTGGGATAGTCTCGCGTTAATTTCTGCGAAATTAAGGAGTAATTTTAAAATTTTATGGAAAATCCGAATAAAAGAGAAAAAATAGAAAAAAAAGAAAATGAAAAAAGAAATCAAAGAAAAATTATTGAGATTTAGAAATAATTGACCTGAATAAAAGGGGATTGAAACTGGGGATTTCCAGAAAAATGGTATTTTCATTAAAGGTTGAATTAAAAGAAATTGTAAAAGATAACTTTAATATAGATATGATGATTTAGAAGAAGAATCTAAAAAAAACTAAGTAATGTTCAATTTTTAAGGAGGTAAAGTATATGAATATAAGAAAGTTTTGGCTTTTAACAGTAGTAGTATGCCTTTCGATGATTTTAGTTTTTTCAGTAGCGGGATGTAGAGGAGAGGTTACTTCTAAAGAAGCTGCTAAAGAAGAGGCAGCGGGAGAAGAAAAACCTGAGTCAGAGGAAACTTTGGAGCTTTCAGAACAACCTGATAAAGAACTATTTAATAAATATTTTTCAGACACAGGCTTGAGTGGTGTCTGCTTCTTGGGGGGTAATATAGATACAGAAAAGAATATTAGTACTTTCTTACCACACTATGAGGTTTGCTTGCACGCTGGATTTAAAAATAAAAAGGATTTTACATTCAGAACCGCAGTTTTTAATTTGGAAGCTAATGATTTTGTTAAAAAAGGTGCTGCGACTATATCGTCAGAGGGAGCAGA
>JAHLWE010000219.1 GCA_019058135.1 Promethearchaeota archaeon
AAAAACATTATATCTTTATGCTAAAATCTATTTAGATAAATTTTCTCAATATATTATTATAACATTTTTTCCAGAAATTGATACTTTATTAAACGAGTGTGATAACTTTAAAGCTCATGCAGATCGCCTAAGAAATATTCCAGAATCTAATTTGGCTTTTCAGGAATACAGAGAATTCGTTTTTAATTATAGAATTAATATCTTGTTTAGAATAAATTTTGTAAGAAATCATATGATTACTCATAGAAATTTGGATATTTTCGAATCTTACGGTTATGATAATCTAAACAATATTTTTTATATTTATTTCCAAAAAGAAAAGGATCCTTTTAGAATTGATAAGAACTTAAAGAATAATATTTTAAATTTAGGTCGTAAATACGGCATAAATAAAACTCATGACAAACAAAAAGTTAGTGAATTTTTTTATTTAGATTCTATTTTAGAAAAAATCGAAATTAATAATATTATTATAAAAAGAAAAGACGAAGAAAGGATTTATGATTATCGCAAAAAATTAGGTTTTATTGTTAGTAAACATAAGCTATTTCAATTAATTTACGAATTTTCAGAGGGAATAACTAAGATTTTAAAAAAGCATTTCCCAAATATTTCTCAATATCATGTATGGAGATTTCAACTATAAATCCTTACAAATTCTAAAATTCAAATTTCTAGAAGTTTTATAATATTTTCAAATATTTTTTAAAACGTGATAACGGAAACATATTGCTTTAATTTTTCTATTGTTAAATTTTACTTTATAATTTGATTCATAAATTTTTATAAATCTATCAGGCATTTTATCCAATTCTTCTGAAATTTTCTTTACAGCAATAACATTATAACTTAAGGCAAGTAAATAAATTATCTTTGTACCTTTTTCTTCTCTATCAAAAATTTGTTTCTTATATGGTCCTGTCTGTATTTCATTTTTTCTATAAAGTACATTATGTCTTCCTATCAAAATAATACTAATTTTAATGTATTTTCCTTCAAAATCTAAAGGAACATCAATATTTGGTTCTTTATTTGCTAGTTTTTCAAGCATTTCAAAAAATTGTCTTGGTTCTTTAAAAAGATTTCGATTACTTGTAGTAGGATAAAATTGAAGACCGTAATCTTTCAATTCTTGTAATAATATTCTCACAAAAATTCCTTGTTCTGACAATTTTTCTAAGATTATTACTTTATCCTTCAAACTTTTACTAGCTTTTAATTCTGGGGCAAGAAAATTATTAATAAAGAAATTTAATTTGATTATATCAGTAGAGGGTATTTTTAAATCTATAATTTTATCAGATTTTTAAAATTCTTAAATCTTTCGCCGACAGAAATTCTAATTATCTCATTCTAAAAAACGTCGGTTTTCTACTGTAGTCCGGAAGCAGTATTTGATATCCTTGTTGTTTTGCCAGCTGAGGAAAAACAGAGTCGAAATCAAGGCGTTTGGTGATAATGAAAATACGACACTTTCCAATCCAGTCAGGGCGACCGACCTTGTAGGCGGTATTGATCTTGAGTAGATCTAATATCAAGATCATAAATCGATGTTTCGAAACCATCTCAATTCCCCGCACGTTGGCTCGTCTTGCGTGGTATACGACCGTATTGTGGGAGAATTGTCTCTCAATTCCTGACCGAATGTTTATGAGCAAGATTATTTCCTCATCAGTCCAACTTTCAGGAATAAAATCCATGTTAATGTAAAAATTATCATTCAATTTTTTGACTTTATGGTGTTTTATATTGATTTTGGCGTTTATTAAAGGGATAATCCCCATATCAAATAAAAAGCGCAAATTTTCAAGAGAATACGGTCCTGCATCAGCTATAACGATCAACGGCTTACAATATCCTAACGCGAAATAATGTAGAAAAGTTATCCGAAAAACGGAATATTCGTCTTGATTGCCAGGAAATAACTCACAATAAACCGGAATATAGCGATTCCCGCAATAAGCGTATAATGTAGCCACTTTATATCCTACGCCGTATATCTTTCCATTGTGTCTACAAAAACCCGCATCGGGATCGGTATATGACCCTTTTTTCTTGTTAAAATTATCGCTGCTATTTGAATGAACGAATTGACAATCCCATACAAGTACCCTGTTTTTTACAATTTTAAACTCGTACGATTCTTCCAGTAAATCGTAAAAATATTGTTTAATCAATTCTAACGGTATTACTCTAAGGGCATGACTTACAATAACCACATCAGGGAAATAATCAGGGTCGTGCAACACATTTCTTAAAAATGTTGCTTGCAAGAACCTAATAGCATTCATATAAGATGTATAATTGTCAATTCCAATTTGAATTCGGGCTAATTCATGTATTATTATGTCATGTAAAAATTTATTTCTGAACGTCAAGCCTTTATTTTCTAAATCCACTTGCAAATCGTCAAAATAAGCAAAATTATTGTTACAATATATGAGATATTCAAAGAATCCGGTAAATCCCGGAAGTGCCCTCAGCATTATTTTTTCGACCTTGCTTATTTGATAGTAAGTTATCTCAGATTCAGGTAGAATCCTTACTTCTCGAAATCTTCTAAGGTATACGGGCTTAATCGGCGTTAAATCACCTTTCTTGACAAAATGATCGATTTTATAGAACGATTTAAGGAAATCCTTTTTTCTGCCTCGTTTTCGATTTTTCTTTCTCGGAACGCTGGTGAGTAATTTCAACGCTTCTATGCGTTGCTTTGGAATGCTCGCATCAAAAAGCAGTATTTTAGGCTCAAATATAAAATCAGTTATCTGCATCTGAAAGATTGATTTCTTTTTTTTATATTTTAGGACAATCAAGCTATTTCCTCGCAGTTTTTACGATATTTAAGGAAAGCTAATATTTAAATATTTTGGTTTATTTCTCCACTTAAAATAAAGAACTCTATTGAAAGATTCTTTATATTTATTTTCAACAATAGAATCATGGAGACTCTTTGCTCTTCCAAGGAAAATAATCATGCTTTTTTATTAATTTAAAGAAATTTTCTCAAAAAGTCCGACATAAATTAAAAATGGATAATTGAAATTTTAGTCGGAATAAAATTAAAATATTTTAAAAATCAATTGATCTTATAGATTTAAAAATACCCTCAATAGGAATCTAAAAAATTTTTAAAAATAATTTTGAGACCTGATATTTAAAAATAGATATATAAATAATTTGAAAATTATTAATATTTATGATAATTCCTCATCCAAATAAAAAAAAAAATCCAAAAAATCTTATTAATGATGATATTTTAATTGAATTTTTTTGTAACCTTTTACAAAAAGGGGAAATAGACTTTATAAAACAAATTGAACGAATAGATATTAAGGATAAAAAAATAGAGGAATTAAGTGATAATCGATATAAGGAAGTTTTAATAGATGAAACTCTTGAACCTAAATTAAAAAATTATATAAAATTATCTGATATTTTAAGAGAATTTTTGAATATCGAAACAAAACCGGATAAAGCTCAAATTATTAGAAAACGAAAAATAATATTACATAAATTATGGCCTCATTTTATTAGAAATGCGATAAAATTGCTTAGATATGAAGATCTTAGAGATAGAGGAGAATTAAAATTTGATTTTGGCGTTAAAGGTTTAACTGATTATTTCAAGGAATTTTCCAATTTTGAAGAACTACTTTATGGAATTGATGAATTTTATCGAGATCATTCCTTGCATGTTTTCCGAGTTTATTTATTAGGAGAATATATTTTAAGGAAAATATTTCCTGGAAAATATGATAATATAAAAATTTACGATAAACCTGATAAAATAAAGATAAAAAATAATGAAAAAGAAGCTATTTGGTGTTTAATTGCTTTATGTCATGATTTGGGGTATCCATTACAAAAGATAGATCAATTAAATAAAAAACTTTCTGACATTTTACAATATTTTGGCATGACAAATTTCCAAAGAGTGAAAATTAATTTACCTCAAGAGGGAGTAATTTTAGATAAGCAGATTTTAAAAATTCTCTCTTCAAAATTAGATAAAGACTTAAAAGTATCTATTCAATCGAAGTTTTACACTAAATATTCCTATTCATATGAAAAATTAAATCATGGTATAATGTCATGTATATTATTAATGAAAAATTTAGTTTATTTTAAAGAAATGGATTATAAACCAGATTTTCGATATGATAAAGATAATGAGTTGAATGCCAAACAATATTTAATCCGTAGAGAAATTTTAAGATCAATTGCTTCTCACGATACTCATGATATATATCATATAGAGATGAATAATTTTCCCTTTTTATTAATTATTTGCGACGAAATCCAAGAATGGAGCCGTCCATTTTCTAAAAAGCGTTTGCTTTATGAGGTTGAAAGTGAGAGAAAAGAAAAAATTGAAATATTAAATTTTAAAGAGGATAATATAGAAATTTTAATTACTCTCGATTTAAATAATCAAGATCTTAAACTTCATTCAATAGATAAATTTCAGAAATTTATAAGATTGTTAAGAAGCGCTGTGGATTCTCATAAAAGAAAATTCGATTTTTCCCTTTCGATTAAAAATTATAGAAACCAAAAATATTTGTTTGAATATGAAAATCCAGATAAGTTCTATCTTAAAAATAAATGGGATCCAGAAAATCCAAAATATTATCCTAAACCAATTGTAAAAAAATTTAAAAGTGGAGTAAAGGTTATTGATTTTGATTTAGATGATGTTATCAAACTTGAACTTGAAAAAATTTAAAATCTTAAATTTTTAAACTTTTTTTACTTAAATATGGAAATAAAAAATTTTGTGAAAATAAAATATTTAAGAATTAGTAAAACAACTATAATATTTACAAAAAAAACAAGAATTTGGTGTAGATTACCTTATCCAAATCATCCAAAAGGATGCCCAAATTTTAATAAAAATCCCCTTTGCCCTCCTAAAGCGGAATTTTTGGAAAATGTATTAAATGATTTTGATACTTTTTATCTAGTTTATGCCATATTTGATTTAAGAAAACAAAGGAATAGAATGCTATCATTACATCCAAATTGGTCCGAAAGACAAGCAAACTGCTTATTATATTGGCAAGGATCAGTCAAAAAACGGTTAAAAGAATATATAAAAAAAATTATTCTGAAGAATAAGGGAAAAAAAATCTATATATTATCAAGTGGTTCTGGTTTTAGGGATATAACTTTTAATCAATCTAAAATTTACAGCATGGAAGCCGCAGGAATTGATGTTTTTAATACCTTAAAAAATAATCATATTGAATTCGATTTAAAGCCAAAAAATAAAGTGCTTCTAGTTACACTAATCTATTGTAATTTTGAACTTTCGTTTGAATAATTGAATTTATTTCTTTTAAAGGAGTAAAATTATTACAGAGCTTTTTTTGAATAGGACAGATTTCAAAGCAATTATCTATGTTTAAACAATTATGACAATTTAGGTTATCAATAAATTTATTCAGATAATTCTCTAATAAATTTGATTGGATTATAGACTTAAGAGAATTTTGGTTATTAATTTGTATATAATAAGAATTTTGGTTTTTGAAAGCGGTACAGGGTAAACATTTTAAATCAACGGATATCATAAATTTAGTTTTTGCTGCTTGACAATCTATACATGAATTACTTAAAGTAGAAAATGCAGTGCCAATTTCTACATATGATGATTTATATTTTCTTATTATTTTAGATAAATATTCAGTTATTACTTCATTATCGACTTTTAAACTATTATAGTATCTTTTTCCTCTCCCATGGGGAATAAAACGCAGAATTTTTATATGTTGTATCTTCAGGTTATACAAAAGAAATTCAATAGTTTTATCGAGTTGTTCTAGATTATACTTTAGAGGAATAATATGAATCTCAGATCTAATTTTATAATTAACACATTTTTGAATTGTATTTATTAAATTTTTTAATCCAAAAGGGTTGCGAGTCAATATATTAAAAGTATTTTCGTCTATCGTTTGGAAATTGAATCTTAAGGTAAGATTTGGATTATTTTTATATTTCTTTAAAATTTCATTTGGAATTGGCAAATAACAATTTTTTTTATAAATATTTCCACATGTATAAATTTCTAAAAATAGATTTTTTTGAATGATAAAATCAATGAATTCTTCAATATTTGGGTGAAGAAATGGTTCACCTCCTGATAATTGAATTATCTCAATACCTATCTCTTTAGCATCGGAGATTATATCAAATAAAAGATTTTTCTCAAAGAAGAGATCTTTATGAGTATTAGAATTACTTGAGCAAAAAAGGCAATTAAAAGGACATTTATTAGTAATTTCAATTAATAATTCTTTTTTCTTTTTTATCAATTCTATTACTCTTTTCTTTTTAATTTATTTTCAATAAGTATTTATTTTTCAAAATTCATTAAAAACTATTTCTTTTTTTTATTTTAATTTGAAGAATTCATAGTTAAAATCTTCATTTAAAAAGAAATCTTTTTCATATATATGAATAGTTTTATATATATTTATATGTTTTTATTAGGAAAGCTTCATTTTTATGAGAGTATCATTAATCTTTCACAATTATGTTATATAAAGATTTCGTAGAAATGAAATATATTTATAAAATAATAATTTTTTATATTAAATAATGCCGACAAAAAATGAAGTAAATCAAATTTATGAATTTTGAAAAATCTTTTGAATTAATACAGGTGATTATAGAAGAAAAATCTTATAAAGAAATTTTTAAAGTTCTGTACTCTTGGCTAAATTTTCATATAATGGCTTATTTCTGTGAAGACAATAAGAAAGCTAAAAAATTAACATTAGAGATTTCAAACATAATAAAAGTAGTTATTGAGAAGACTTTAGAAAATTTTGGAGCTTTTCCTAGATTATGTAGATTCACTTTAAACAACTATTATGAAATAGGAGATAATTTTTCTACATCTCAACTAAGAGAAAAAATACATGAACATTTTCATATATACAAAAAAAAAGAAGTTAATGATTTTTTATGCAATGAATTAAAGAAGAAAAATCCTCAAATTAAAAAAATAAGTAAAGGACAATATGTTATTCTTCCAAACGAAAAAAAATTGTAATTATTAGTTATTTACTTAATTAATTAATTTTTCTGATAAATTTATAATGAAGGATATTAAAAGATTTAGAATTCTATTAACTCAGTGATTATTTGTATATATTAGTAAGTTTTAACTTAAATTTGAATATCTCAAAAATTATATTTCTATAAAATTTTCTAGCATTCTATTAATTTCACGCATTATTTTTACAAAAACAACTCGTAACTGTTGAGAAAATTGACTTACTAAAATAGTATTAATGCATCTTGAATCCAGACATTTTAATTCTTCTTTTTGTGCTTTTATTTTTGTTTTCCAAATTTCCGAGAAAATCTCCTGAAGACTAATCTTTACTTTTTTTGCGATTTGTTAATATGTCTCGTCAATATCTGCCTCCTTCTGCAATTTTTGAAATTGTTCATATCTTCTTTTTTCTTTTGCATGCGCTATTTCTTTGCAATCAATTATTATTTGAAATGACTTTTTTTTCCCCCATATTGACAGCCTTTTAAATTACATTCATTACATATTTCTTCAAATGAGATCCAAAATAATTTAATTGCAAAATAATTTAATTGAAAGTGATTCATTAGAAGAAATTTTAAATTTTTTTATTGAAAATTAATTTTAATAAAATTTGTGGTTTAAGGTGGAATCTTTAGAAGTAATAAAAGCATTCGGTCATGCAAACATTCTAGGGACACATAACACAACTATTGAGATTACAAAAGAGAGAGATTTAACTTTAAGAGGAGATTGTATAATAGGAATTAAAGCAGATAAAGCATGCTCTGATTTAAATGTTAAACTAAAACAAGAAATTTGGAAAGAAAGTAAATTCAAGGTTGTAATAAAATTAAATGATATAAGTGAAACTTTTTATGGATGGGGTCATAAAGATTTAAAATTAATAAATTCTAGAGATATCGTTTTTAGAAAGAGTAATTTCATTTGTGACCGAACAATTTTAATTAATTGCACCAAATCAAGTCAAGATTTAAGCCGTATTTTGATTGAGAAATTAAAGAATGAAAATCATTTAATTGAAATGACTATTGAATTATCAGATGAATGAAGAAAATATTCATTATTTAAAGATTGAGAGAGAAAAATCAAACTCCATTAAAAAATTATTTTCAAAAAATAAAATTATCGAAAAAAAATATCGCATTTTAAGGAACCAAGATTATGTTTTATTTCCTTTAAAAGAGGAGATTTACACTCAAGAAAAAATTATAAAAATAATTGAACAAAAACCATTTATGGAGATAATTGTTAGCAAACCAATAATTAATGAGAAATATAAATTTAAAGATGTAATCGGGGAATTAAAAAATAAATTAGATAGCAACTATTTGTATTTAATTCCAAGATCTTTTGACATAATTGGGTCAAAAAAATCAAAAAGATTTGCAATTATTGAATTTCCAGAAAGTACAGATATCGAAATAGAAAAATTAAACCAAATTAAAAAGACAATAGCCGTTGCGTTACTGAATGTAAATAAAAGTATTAATTCAGTTTTTGAGAAAAAAAGTGAAAGAGAAGGAGCATATAGAACTAGAAGATTAAAACTTTTAGCAGGTGAGGAAAGATCAGAAACAATACACAAGGAAAATAACTGTTTTTTTAAATTGGACATTAAAAAAGTATTTTTTTCTCCCAGACTAGTTCATGAAAGGCAGAGAATAACGCATTCAGGTATTAATGAAAATAATATCGTTTTGGATTTATTTGCTGGGGTAGGTTCGTTTTCAATTCAGATAGCAAAAAAGTGCAATTCGAGAATTTTTGCTATGGATATAAATCCTGATGCAATTAAATACTTGAAGGAAAACATTAAAATTAATAAAGTTGAGGATAAAATAACTTGTTTTCTCATGGATGTTAAAGATCTTCTGAATAAAAATAATGATCTAGGAAAAAGACTCAAAAATAAAATGGATAGAATAATTATGAATTTGCCTAAAAATTCAATAGATTATTTAGAAGTAGCATGTAATATGATAAAAAAGAAAGAAGGGATTATTCATTTTTATAGTATTTCTGGAGAACCTTATCCTTTAAAAAATATCAATACAAAATTTAAATTAAAATTAGAAGAATTGAATTTTAATATTGAGAAAGTCTTAACAACAAAAATTGTTAAAACATATAGTCCTTATAAATATCTAACTGTGATGGATGTAAAAATCAAATAAGTAAATATGGTAATTATGATACCTTTCTACCTCTTATGAACGGTTCCATAATTGTCGGTTTAAATAAATTAATTAAATCGATTGAATCAGTAAAAATTCCAATAGTTTTTTTATGCCTTGTTATTCCGATAGAAATAGTAGCGGAATCTATATTTAAAGCAAAAATACCTTCATTAGAATAATTAATAATCTGATATCTTTTTCTTATTTCTTGAATAAATTCATTATCGGCTTGTTCATCAATTTTTCCTGCAACCCAAACATTTACATTTTCAGGTAAATTATTTAGAATTTCTAATAAACAATATCTTTCGAGATCCCGAATATTTGGTAAAACTAATCGAATATTTCGTTTAGTTTTTTTTATATGGTTTTTGAAATAATTTTCCATAGCAGAAATATCTGAAATTATTCCTGTTCCTTGAAGGTTAATATCTTGTTTAAATTCTACTATTTGAGTTTCTTCGTGATCTTTCCGAATTATTTTTTGAAGTTCTGCCACTTTTTGCTTATAATTTACCAATTCTTCAAAAATTAACGTTCTGGTTTCTTCCAACTCTTTCTGATTATTAGTATTTTTTTCAAAATCCATTTGTTTTATTAAAATTTGACTTAAAGCCTTGTTAAATTTAGCTTTTAAATCAGCAATTTTTACCTCTCTCTCTTGCATTTTAAGTTTTAAATTAACATATTCTTGAAGACTTTCATTCTTTTCTTCTAAGATTTGTGCTTTTTCATTCAAAAGATCTTCTCGATCTTTTAATAAATATTCATTCTTTTGTCTATATTCTGATAATTGTTGTTTGAGTTTCATTTGCTCTAAAGATAAACTTTTAACCTTTTCTTCCATTTCTTCTGTGTTTTTTATTTTGATCTCCATTAATTTCATTTCTGAATTTATTGCTTTCAAATCTCCTTCAAATTTAACTTTTGCAATTTTGGTTTCATTTAATTCTGACTTCAATTGTGATATTTTATCATTTAAATGGATAATAAGACCTTCTTTTTCTTTTAATTCTTTCTGGAGGTTTTTTATTTCAAGTTCATTTTCTAAACTCATTTATTTCTTCACAAACAAAAGATGATTATTATTATTATAAGTTTAGAGAAGCGATTATTAATACTCTTTTGAATAATAAAAAATTTTTTATATTATTAATTATCATCGAGAAATTTATATTTTAAGTTTATTAATTTAATTAAAATTGGCAAAATACCATTTAGTATTATTTAGACACTATGTTTAATAGGATTAATGTTTTAAAATTAACTTAATGATTTTACCTTTTATTGTTTTTTTTATGTTTTAAAACGCCAAAATTATTTTTGTAATGAAATCATATCATCTTTTTAATTTAAAAGAAAAATTTAACTTAAATGACCTTTTCTTTAAAAATAGATTTAGATTAAAAATAATTCTATCAATGGACCTATAGCCTAGCCTGGATTTAAAGATTTATTAAGACCTTCAAATGGGCACATAGGGTATCGGACTTCTAATCCGAGGGTCGGCGGTTCAAATCCGCCTAGGTCCGCTAATTTAAGGATTCCAAAAATTCTTGAAGTAATTGAACTATTAATATAATATTGAGTTATCTCATCCCCTTCAATTACTTCTTGGAGGTGTTAATGATTCTATATGTTCAAATCGTCATAATTATTCTATTTTTAGAATTAGAGTAAGGTTTTTTTGATATTCTCGGTAATATACTCAAAAAAAATCGTGTAAAATTAATAATTCATTAATATCTTAATTTTATTAAGAATAATTAGTTATATCTTTTTATAAATCTCATATTAAATTGAATTAACAATTTTAAAGTTATTTTTTTGATAAAAAGAAAGAATTTTCATCATAAGGGATTAGTTTATTCCTTTAATTGGAATATGGAAAATCATGTAAAATTAAAAGAGATTTCAAAAAACCCAGATATTATTAAACTTTGGAATTTTTTTGAAAGAATTGGAAAAGGAGATATACCGAATCAACTATTTAATGATTATAATCTTCCAAGAATATCACAATTTAAATTATCAGGAATTAGTCCTAAATTACTTGGATCCTTTAAAA
This sequence comes from Promethearchaeota archaeon, assembly GCA_019058135.1. Taxonomy (GTDB): domain Archaea; phylum Asgardarchaeota; class Lokiarchaeia; order Sigyniarchaeales; family SOKP01; genus 6H3-1. Next base: position 11,318 of record JAHLWE010000219.1, read on the forward strand.
CAAAATTGATAAGACAAGGAAAAATAAAACGATTAGATGAAACCTCTAAATATGCTAAAATGGTTCAAAGCGTATTTAGAAATTTTAGACAGAACGGTTTAAAAGAAAAACCCAATCATGAAGCCGTATTAAAAAATATTCTCATAAAAGATGAGGAATCCCTTGCTATAGAAATTCCAGTTTGGAAAAGAGGTCAAAAAGGATCTTTAACTGGACATATTGATTTAATTCAAGCAAATGAAAATTTAATTAAAGTTATTGACTATAAACCAGAGGGAAGGTTCCTGTGGAGCCTACCACAAGTAGCAACATATGGGAATTTAATAAAAAAACTTTTAAAAATCAAGAAATTACGTTGCATTTCATTTAGTTTGAGGGAAGTTTGGGAATATAATCCAGAGATATTATTATTAGACATCAAGGATTTCTTAATTAATCATGGTTATGGAGATAGAAAGTGGGAGAAATATTTTTAAAAAAATAATTTTAAAGTAATTATATTATAAATTATTTAATTTTCCTTTTTTAATTGGCTTTTTCTGTTCTTCTGATATTAAAAAACCTTTTAGAAAAAAATAAAGAAGGGAAATACAAATTAATTCAATAATTATTGAACAAAATAAAATAATTAATCCGTCAAATTCAAGAAATCTCAAAATTGCGGCAACAGCAACTCCACTAACCGCCAAACTAAAAACCAACATAGCCATAATAATTTCTGATTTAGATATAATGAGATGTTTGAACTGGTTTTTTAGCCAGATAGTGAAGGTCCCCAATTTTTTGCACTTATTATGATTAAAAGATATTTAATTAAGAAAAATTAATTTATTAAAATAATTTAAGATTTATTTAAATCCTTAGGTTTTTTTAAATTTCTTTAATTTTCATTCAGAAATTTGTTTTAATAGGAGAATTAATAATTAAGAATTAAATACTTACTCTTATTATATTATTTTTTTCGATGGGTTTTGAATTTTTCATATAATGCTTTATCCAAAAATTTTCCGATTTTTTTTGATATATTACTAGCAATTCCCCAACGTTCTCCTTCAATCATTACTTTAAAATCTTCAGAAGTTGGCTCACGATTCAGTCTTGTTTGTAAAATTGGAGTTGCAATTTTAATTACTATTTCTTTTATGTCTTCATACGCCGGAATTCGGATAGGATCCCAGCGTTCTTTTATTTTCTGTAATGCAAAATAATAATATTGAGAGAATAATTCAATAGGATCTCCTTTTAATTCACTATGAAGTTTTAAATTTTCAGCTGCTGTTTTAGTATCTTTTTCATTCCAATATAATTGATTAGGATTTATTCCTGGACTGGTAATTCTCATTAATGATGAGGTTATTTTTCTCTCTATCCAATTTAACGTGCTAATTTCTTGTTTCTCTCTTATTTCTTTTTTCTTCTCTTCTTCTTTTTGTTTCTTTTCTTCATAGATTTCTTCAACTCTGAGTTTTCTAAGCTGTTCATATGTTTTTAGTCTTTGCATTAAATCATATGCAATTACATAAGAAACTGGAGAAATATATTCTTCTTTTAATGTTAATGAAACAAAATCCTCAAAAATTGGACTAACTTCAGTTTTTAATTCATTAATACCTTCTTTTAATGATTTATCTGTAAGTCTTGCCAAAATGAAACCATTTACTAAGAAAGGATTGTTCTGTGCGTTAAATATCTTACTTAGCTCTTTTTGTCTTCTTAACATTCTCTCAATCATTAACTCTTCAATTTTAACACTAACCCATCCTTCAGTACTTGTTGTACCGAATATTCTTTCTAATCCTTTTAAAAATAATGATTTATCATCGCTGATTTTAATATATGCTTCAAGAATTCGACCTAAGTGTCGAATAATTTCTGAAAAAATATTAAAATATATTTCTTTTGCGAGATTTAATAATATTTCTTTGTATTCTAATATTTTTAATAATTGAGAATAATTTTGAAGATTATATTTTTTTATAATTCGATTATTAATAATTTGGTGCTTAAGATTATATGTTTTTAATTCTTTCGGTGATGTACCAATACCATTGCAAATTCTTTCAATTATTTTTTGATTTTTATCATCTGAGAATAATTCCATTAAATCCATGTATTTTTTTTCATTTCCATTTTTCAAGGTAGTTAGTCCTTGAGGATGAGTCTCTTTTAGATGATTATAAAAAAGTTTTGCCATAATTATTGGATTTTTTTGAGGATCTCGCAATTTATTAATATCTGATTTATCAATATTAAAATTCTTTATTGTTTCTATTACATTTTCTACAACTTCAAATGAAATTTTATTAAGGTGGTTAAGGTTAAAAACACCAAACTTATTTAGAACAAAAATGGTATCGGAAAAAGAATAATTCATTAAACTTTGAAAGTAATAGACAAAATCATTAACATTTTTACTATTAATTTGAGCAAGATCATTAAATATGAATCCAATTATTTCTTTCTCAAAATCTTCATAATTTTTTTCTTGTTGAAGACCATCTTCAATTTTTTTTACAAGTTCTTGTTTTGTTAGATTTGCATTTAAAAATAAATTTAATGCACGTTTTGAAATGGGAAAAGTATCAAAATTAAATTC
>JAHLWE010000220.1 GCA_019058135.1 Promethearchaeota archaeon
CAAAGATATTTAAATCCATTAGAAAAAGCCTGGAAATTTATAAAAATATCTGATGACAAACGAAATAAAAAAATATTTCTTACTGATGAAGGCAAGGAGATATTAAAAATTTTTAAATATTATATATAGTGTTTGAAATACTTTATATAAAATAAAATTAAATAAGTCCTTTATATTAAATATACAGATAAAAAAAAAACGAGTATCTCTTATTTAAATGAATCTTCCAAATTTTTATTCAAATGTAATAACTCAATTAAAATTATTATTAGAAAATAATGGTTTTACTACTTATCTTCTAAAATTATTTAAAGAAAAATTTTGTTTTGACATTCTTGCGAAAAATGATGCTTCTCTAATAGTTATAAAAATTATTTCTAATATTGATAATATTAGCGAAGATTTGCTGGATGAATTAAAGTTTTTTTCTAAAATTGTACAAGCAATTCCTATTATTATCGGAGAAAAAAATCGACGTTCAAAACTAGAGAATAATACTATTTATATAAGAAAAAATCTACCAATCATAAATGTTGAAACTTTCAAGTTAATAATACACGATAAAGTTTTCCCCTATATCCTTGCAAAAAAAGGCGGAGGAACAATTTTCTTAGATGGAAATAGATTAAGACTAATGCGAGAGGAAAAGGAAGTTTCTCGAAAAAACTTTTCTGACATGATTGGAATCACCAAAAGGTCATTATGTTCCTATGAAAGAGGAGTAATGAGAACTTCAATTGAAACAGCAAATAAAATTCAAAAAATTTTTGACGATACAATTATAAGGAAAATTAATATATTTAATTGGAAATTTCAGGTTGATATTAACGAATTTCTTGACCTGGATCAAGATAGGACTGAATTCCAAGAGCAATTAGAGGGTATTTTAAAAGATATTGGTTTTTTTACTTTCTGGGCCAAAGATAATATTATTCCATATGATCTTTTTATCACATCTAAAAATTTAAAATCATTTGAAAAAATTGATGATTTTTATCCTGTTTGTTTTTCAATTAATCAAACTCAGAAAGTTAATAAACCAAAAATAGTGGATTTAATAAAAATGTCTCAAATTTTACAGAAAAAATATCTTCATATTGTTGAATCTTACAAAACATCAAATTTGCCAGTCAATAAGATGCCAGTTATTCAAATAAAAGATCTTGAAAAAATAGATGACGAAGAAGAATTCAAAGAGTTTGTAAAGGAATTAAAATTATAAAATGGCTAAATTAATTTTAGGTATAGACGAGGCTGGTAGAGGTTGTTTAATCGGCTCAATGATTATTTGTGGTGTCCTTTTTGATGAAAACAAATATAAATATTTAGAAGAGATTGGTGTAAAAGATTCTAAAAAATTATCTCCAAGAAGAAGAACAGAATTATGCAAGTTAATTGTAGAAAACTGTATAAAATATAAAGTTATTGATGTTTCGGTAAAAGAGATTGATGATAGACTCAATAAAAACATAACTCTGAATGAATTGGAGTTGGAAAAATTTGTTGAAATTATTAATTCTCTAAAGCCAGATGAGGCATTTCTTGATGCAGTAGATGTAAATGAAGAACGATTTAAAATTTCTTGTAAGAAAAGAGTAAATTATAAAGGGCTTAAAATTGTTTCTAAGCATAAAGCTGACGATCTTTTTCCAATAGTCTCTGCAGCTTCAATTGTAGCTAAAACAATTAGAGATAAAAAAATTTCGGAATTAAAAATTAAATATGGTGATCTTGGATCTGGTTATACAAGTGACGTAAAAACTATTGAATTTGTTAGAAATTGGATTAAAGAAAAGAAATCTATTCCTCCCTTTATTAGAAAAAGCTGGGATACTACAAAGAAACTTTTGGAAGAAGAATTATATAATAAAAAAATAAGTGAATTTCTCTAGAAATTAATTTATTTTTCCAAGATGACTCCTAGATGTCCGCCAGCGTAAGAATCTATATTAATTTTTTCTAAGACCTTTAAATTGGCACTTTTTAGAGTATTTAATTCATTTTTAAAAATCTCTTCTGATTTGACTGTGCTTTTAATAGATTGCGATTTAATAAATAATATTATCATTCCGCCTTCTTTTAAGTATAAGTTAGCATTTCTTATTGCAATATTTGCCTGATCAGGGTGTGAAACATCTTGATAAATTAAATCCACTGGCTTATAAATTAACATTGAATATTCCTGTGGATTTAATGCATTTCCAAGAATAGGTATTATATTCTTTCGAGATGAAGTATTTTGAATTAATTGGCGTAAGCTTCTTTCAGAAATTTCAACACCAAATATTAATCCATTAGAAACTATATCAGAAATGTGAGAAATCGTAGTTCCAGTAGATGTTCCTAGATATAAACAGGTTGTTTTTCTTTCTAAATATATCTTTTGACTCCCTTTTAAAATTAAAGCTGCTAATTTACTTCGATATGGATCCCATAATCGAAATTCTTCATCCATTTTTAGAATTATTTTTTCTCCATAAATTAATTTCCCCTTATCCAAATTTTTAGTATATAATTTCAATTTTTCAGAAGAACCCGATATGAATACATTTACAAATTTAGGATGAGGGCGGATATTTGGTTGAATCAAATAAAATTCATCTCTCTAGAGATTGAAGAAATTATCTTCTCTTTTTACTTCTTTTCTTTTTTGATAAATTCTGAGACTTTTTTTGGCTCTTTTTTGGTGGATTTGGAAATTTTCGTTTGATTTCTTCAATCTTTTGATTAACTTCATTTAATAATTGATCTCCTAATAGTTTATCGGAAAAATAATCTAATTTTGCAGCTAATGATATTTTACCAGATAATAATCGAGAAATTTTCCCCCTATGCCAAGGTTTTGCAGAGCGAATTCCATGCCATTGAAATATAATACCATGCTTTGGAGATTTTGCACTTGATTTTAAGGATCTAAATAATGCCCTTTCTGCTCCCAATAACTGAATAGTTGAGGCGGGGAACATGGCTAACTTTTTAATGCTCCCGGCAGAAGCCACTAATTTAGCTCCGATTAATGCTCCTACAAGCGTTGTCAAATTAGGGGTTGCTCCATTCATTAATTCATCTAAATCATTTTCCAATCGCTTTCGATATAACTCAATAGATAGAATTAAATCGGCATATTTCTGAATATTATCAAGGTCAATCTCCGCACCCATCGAATTTTGAGATTGAGTGATGATCTCGTTTAATGTATAATCTTTAAAAGAAAATTTTTCTTGAAGGTTCTCTTTAGTAAAATTCTCTCGGTTTCCAATAATTGAAATTAATTTACTAAATAACACATGATCCTCAATAATTTTGTCAGTTAATTCCGGGAAATGTAATCCATACCACTCTCTAATACGTGTGCTAAATAAATTTATAGTTTTCTTTAGTAAATCAAGAGTATTTATCATTTGAATAATTAATATATCATCTTTTCCTGAAGCCCGACTTATTGATTTTTTTGCAAGACTTTCACCTAATTTTTTCGATCGTTCTCTTATTTGTTCCTCCGTTATTTGAACTCCAAATTTATTAACACTGTTTATCAAATTTAATTTAAACGATTGAATAAGAGGACACGGAACCTCATGTTTTGCATTAAAATTAGAATTCTGATTAATTAAATTACTTAAATTTGAATTATCAACAATAAATTCATTATACCCATTTTCTGATAACTCCTCTAATAAATATATAAATTCTTGAGGTAGATTATTTTCTCCTATGAGTTCATAAAATTCAATTATTTTATTAATTTCTCCATTAAAATCTCGAAAATTAATTGGATTCTCTAATTCATCAATTACAAAAATCCCAACTACAGTATCTGCAATATAACACTTAATAATTTAGTCCCCTTATATTATCTTTAAATAATATAAAAATACTTATTATTATAATAATGAGTTCCCAATGAAAAATAAATATATCAAAATTCTATTGATTAAGTTAAAATATAACATAGATTGAAATTAAAATTGTCATAATAAATTTCGATCTATTTAATTTACAACTAAATAATAAACTAAAATGGTTTTAAGTTATATAAATATAATTTTTAATCTTTTTACCAATTTTTTTTTATATTTTTCGTTTCTTTTAAAAAATCAATAATCATTATAAATTCTAAGTAAAAATAAATTTCAATTTTCTCATTTAAAATAAAGTAATTAATTAATGTCATAAAAATTAGATGTTTTTTGTAAAAATTAAAGTCATAAAATAAAAGAATACTAAAAAAAAATTAATAAAATATTAATCATTATCGTATGCGATTTTACAAATATTATCTAGGAATAAGTAAAATAAATAACAGAGTATTTATATTTATAAATAGAGATAATTAATAATAAATAATAATACATTATAATAAATAATAATACTTAATAATAAATAATAATACGTATAGTAGGTTGATAAAAAGATAGAAATAAAAATTGTTATAAAAAAATAATAGATACTTAACAATTTTTTAAAAAGATGGAATTAAATGGTTGAATCAGATTACCAAATTAATTTAAAACAACGCTATCTTGATCATTTTTGGAAGAAAGAAGAATTAGATAAAAGTAAACAAAAATTAAAAAAAAAAACTGATTCTGAATTATTAGAAGTTAATCTTTGTAATCTAGAATTAGAATCTCCACTGATATTAGCCTCTGGTATTTTAGGTGTATCATCTTCTTTAATGACTAAAATTAAAAAAGTAGGAGCAGGGGCTGTCACAACAAAATCGATTGGACCTCGTCCAAGAAAAGGCTATAAAAATCCCTCAATTATACCAATCGATAAAAAAACTTTTTTAAATAGTATTGGTCTTGCAAATCCTGGTATTGATTATTTTCTTCCTGAAATTAAGAAATTAAAACAAGAAAAGGTAAAAACAATAGTTTCTGTTTTTGGAAATTCAATTGAATCTTATATTGAAATTGCAATTAAAGCTCAAAATGCAGGAGCAGATGCAATAGAATTAAACATTTCATGTCCTCACGATAATATCTCTAAAATTTGCCAAGATAAGCAACTAACCTATAAATATGTTGCCGCAGTTAAGAAAGAACTCAAAATACCATTATTTGTGAAACTATCACCAAATGTTACTGATATTTGTGAGATTGCGCTAAGTGCCGAAAAAGCTGGCGCAGATGCTGTAACTGCAATCAATACAGTAAATGCTATGGCAATTGATATTGAAACACAGCGACCTATATTATCACATGGAAGCGGAGGCCTTTCTGGCAAGGCAATTCATTCGATTGCTATTAAAAAAGTCTATGATCTTTATAAAGTCTTAGATATCCCAATAATTGGATGTGGTGGAATTTTTTCTTGGAAAGATGTTGTAGAATTTTTTCTAGCTGGGGCTTCAGCTGTTCAGATAGGGTCTGCAATGTATCAAGGAATTAATATAATATCAAAAATTAACCAAGGTATAATTAAATTTCTAAATGAAAATAATTTCGAGTCAATATCCGATTTAACGGGAATAGCTCATAATTTTCCAATGCAAACAGATCCAGATTTTTAATGATTAAATGATTAAAAAAATTAGAACGGTTTTAATTTCAAAGGTCTTTCAAGAATCAAAAAATATAAAAACAATTTCTTTTAATGTTAATTCCTTGTTAAAAAAATATTCGAGTGAATATTACACGCCAACACCAGGAGAATTTTTAATGGTATGGGTACCTGGAGTGGATGAAATTCCAATTTCTTTATCAAATTATGATGAAAGCGGTGATTGGAGTATTACTATTAAAAAAGTTGGTGAATGCACTAAAGCACTTTTTAATTTACAAGAGGGGGATAAAATTGGGATTAGAGGACCATATGGAAATGGATTTAAAATTCCCGTAGATTGTGAAGAAAAATCTTTAATTTTTATCTTTTGTGGATGTATTGTGATTGCTCCATTAATTCCATTAATTTTTAAATTAAATAAATTAGAAAAGAAGTTTATTGTGATAGAAGGGGTAAAAAGTGAAAATGAAATCATTTTCAGAGATTATTTAGAAGAATTCTTGATAGAAAATGAAAGCCTTTATATCTCAACAAATGATGGAAGTTATGGATATAAAGGCTTCGCTACCAATCTTTTTAACTTGATTTTAGAAGAGGAAACTAAAGAGGGTAATAGAATTAACCATGTATTTAGTTGCGGACCAGAAAAAATGATGTATGAATTATTTCTAATTTGTGAAAAAAAGAACATACCCTTTCAGACAAGTCTCGAAAGAGTGATGCGATGTGGGTTTGGCATATGTGGTTCATGTGTATTGGACCCTTCTGGTATAAGAGTTTGCATAGAAGGTCCGGTTTTTGATTCAAAAATTTTAAGAACTTGCACAGATTTTGGTAAATATAATAGAGATTTTAGCGGTAAAAAATATAAGATTTAAAAATTTGAGATAAATTTAAATACTAAATTGGATTGAAGGAATCTCATTATTTTTAAATAATTCTTCAAATCTCGTGTTAATTTTTAGGATTAATTCCTTAACACTATTACAATTTAAAAGACAATCTTCAACAATGGATCTATCAAATTTATTTACATCTAAAATAAGTGATAATTTATCATTTTGACTTCTCATAGCTTTTTCTATTCTTTTAAAAAGAAATTTAGATTCTTCAGATGAGGGATGGACATAATTAGATAAGATACCATATATTTCTTTTAATTCTTTCTTTAAACTTTTATTTAACTTTGTCTTATCTATTAATTGACTTCCTATGAAATTTCCGTAATTTCCTAAAGCTTTTAAAATTTCAAATTTAGTCTCTAGAGGAGTAGAAAAGTGATTATAATCTATATAAAATGCTTGACACATTGACTCTACCATAAAACGCAATTCTTTATATACTGATCTGTATGATCCTAATAGAAAACATATAAGAATCCAGTCAAAAATCTTTATACATTCTGTTAATCTAACTGCTATTAATAAGTTATCTTTAATTGCTATCAAATCGGGATCTAATTGGTAAATGTGCTTTAGGATTTCTGAATTGATTTCGTCTAAAGTATCAAACATTTCATCAAAATTATCTTTTCCCTCTTCGATAACTCTACTATATCCTAAATCAATCAATTGTTTGACAGATTTCATAATATTAACCTAAATTTGTGGATTTTTTTTATTTCTTAAACTATAATAAATGTAACAGAAATAAATATTTTTCCCCATTCTCTCCGATAATTAGGATTTCCCTACCCCGTGTCGTCTCCTCCTAATTAGCTTTGTTTTAAATTAAAACTCTTCCTTTTCGCGCTCCTTTAGATTAACTTCCCTCCGAGAGGTGCAGAGGGTAAATGCAGGATTCCTTGCCTTCTATATCTCCAAACGTTTGTTAATGCTATGGGGGATAAAACAGGATATTATTTTCCTAATAGTAGGTTAATAACCAAGCAACATAAATTTAAATTCTCATAGCCCATACAAACCATAAATTTCAATTAAATCTATACAGAGAATAAAATATAATTATTTCAAAAGGTTAGCCCCTGGAGAGAATTAAATAATTTAATAAAAAATAAGGAGGGTAATTCAACTGAGTATTGAAGAAAAAATTCTAAAATATTTGCACGAATTTTTTCTTGATATTAAAATTTTTCCAAGAGGTAATATTCCTCTTGAAGAATTAGGTCTAGATCCTCAAGAGGATGCATTAGAATATGAGAAAGTATTTGATCACTTAAAGGATAGGTACTATATTGAACAAGAGGGTTTTCAAATATCTATCACTTTTCAAGGTATTTCTTATTATAAAGAAAAGTATTTAAAACCTGATTATTATTACCTAAAAGCCATAAAGATAATTCTGGAATTTCTTGAAAAATTAGAAAATGGAAAGTATGTAAATTACTCGATTCCAAACGCAGAAATTATTAATGAATTGAAAAAGGAGGGAATATCTATGAATAATAAAGAATTCTATCAGTTCTTAGTAGCCTTAGATCATAGAACAAATTTATTCAAAAGTATTGGTTCTTTTGGTATTCAAGCACAAGATGATATAAAACCATATACAAAAAATAAACCTATTCTTACCCCAGATGGGAGAAAATTTCTAGAAGATTGGCGTTATACAAGTAAATTATTTGAGAAAATAACTGATCCAATGCAAAAAAGAATCCTTCTTGAAGAATATGATGGATTGCAGAAAAATATCCAACAAGGCTCCTGGAAAGATGCGTGTATTAAAATTGGAGGGATATTAGAATATTTACTGTCTAAATGGCTAGAAGATAAAAATATAACTCCGTCTCAGATTACAAGTAACAAAAAGGCAAAAAAGTGGAAAGATGTAAAGTTTCATGAAATGATTAAATTTTATATGGAAAATTCAAGGAAATATGCCGATGAAATTGGAACTTATACAG